>CAMBCW010000010.1 GCA_945864925.1 uncultured Clostridia bacterium | reverse complement strand
CGAGATTCCTCTACGTCTCGTGGGCTCGGAGATGTGTATAAGAGACAGACTTGGTTTTGCGCAAGCCACGCGCGGCGCAAAACCTTAGCGCCAACCCGGATCTTAACCCCCTGCACACAGAAGGTGAATTGCCCTGAAAGGGCAAGAGAGGCTGGCCTGGGCCATCCCCCGCTGCTCAGTCACGGCGCACTTTTCTATCGTTTATCGACACGCTTTCGATCAAAGCAGGCTTTGATCGAAAGAGAATTTTCATCAGGCTGCGCGCACGCCAAAGACGCACACTTGCCCGATTGCGGAAGCAGAGCATGAATGCCCTGCTGCCCGCTATTCTTTCACTGTCTGGTCGAATGTTTTGGAAGGCAAAGCAGCTTTGACCTTTGCCAGAGGGCGTCGCGCTGTTCCGGATGGAGATTTGCATCTATAAAACTGACACAAAAAGCAGAAAAATCCACCTTTCGGAAGGCCATGGTTTCTTCTTATAATAGGGATACAGGCAATGGGACTGCGCATTGCCCGCAAACAAGGAAACAGGATTGACAGTCCGGCTTGTCACGGCTATTATTGTATTTAATATATATCGCTCAATATATATCATTCGATTTTTATTGTCGGAAGGATGTGGCCCTATGGCGCCAAAGAATAAGTTTTCCAGGGAAGAAATGGTCGATGCGGCACTCCGGGTCGTTCGCACAAACGGAATTGACGCTCTGACGGCCAAGGCGCTGGCAAAGGAGCTTGGTACCTCCACGCAGCCGGTTTTCACCTGTTTCAACACCATGGATACTCTGAAAAAAGAGGTCCTGGCTGCTGCGGAGCGGATATACGACAGGTATGCCGCCGAGGGACTCCGGCAGGAAATCCCTTTCCTTGGATTCGGCCGGCAGTATATCCGCTTTGCCAGGGAAGAGCCGGAGCTGTACCGGCTTTTGTTTCTGGCGAAAATGGACAGCACCAGCGGCGCCCTGGCGGCCATGGAGCACTCCCGGGCCCAGGTAAGGCCGTCCCTGGAGCGGATCTATCAGATCGGCGCCGAGGACGCCGACCGGTATTTCCGGGATCTCTGGCTGGTGGTTCACGGCCTTGCAACGCTGATTGTAAGCGGCGGGTGTCCCTACTCCGACGAAGAGATCAGCGGGATTCTGACCGGCTTCAGCGTCAGCATCTGCAAGGCCATCAAGGAAATTCCCGGCTTCACCGCCGGAGCCTTTGACCGGGACGCAGTCTTTCGCACGCTCACAGGGAAAAAACAATCAGCGAAACACCGACGTGTTTCATCGGCAAACCTGCAGAAAGGAGAACAATCCAATGAAACCATATCCTTGGAATAAAATCCTCTTGTCTTTTGCAATGGCGCTGGCCATGCTGCCGGCTCTGGCTGCCTGCGGTCAGAGCCCGGCTTCTTCCGCGGCAGCGCCTTCCGCAGAACTCCCCGCTGCCGAAGCGCCTGCTGCAGACGCGCCTGTGGAAACCACAGGGCCGGCTCCGGCAGAACCCGCAGAGACTCCCACGCCGGAGCGGACCATTTCTGACATCATTCTGCTCGGCGGAGAGAAAACCGAAGTATTTCTGGACGTCAGCGACGGAGAAATTCAGTTTTGGGACCAGCCGTCGGCCGGGAGCCTTCTGGCAGTGGCCAAATACCCCGAGGCGCTGCCGGGGGCCGCGGAGGCCCTGGAGTGCTGCGACTTTACCGATCTGGACAGCGACGGCAACAGCGACCTGACCGCCTCGTTCCTGTTCGGCGACGGGCGCACGGCCAGTCTGGTCTGGTTCTTTTCCAGCGGCGGCTACATTTATAATGAGGAGTTCTCTCAGCTCCCCGGCGACGCTTCCATGGGAGAATAGAGAAAGGAGACTGCAGCCATGAGTAAACGAATTCGGCAGTATGTCGGCATTCTTGCCGCCGTACTCCTCTATTATATCCTTCATGAGGGAGCACATCTGCTGTCCGCGCTGTGCTTCGGCGTTTTCAAGCAGATCAACTTCATGGGGCTGGGCATCCAGGTGGATGTGTACCATACGCAGATGACGGACCTTCAGATGGGCATTTTCTGCCTGGTTGGGGCCGCCGCGACCCTGCTGGCCGGCTGGCTTCTGGTGCTGCTCTGCAAACGCATCTGCGCCGTCCGATCCAAGGTGTTCCGCGCCGTGATGTGGTACACCTCCCTGGTTATGCTGCTGCTGGATCCGCTCTATCTGAGCGTGCTGTGCGGTTTCTTCGGCGGCGGGGACATGAACGGAATTGCGCTGCTGCTGCCGGAGGCGGCGGCGCGGATCGGTTTTGCAGTCCTCGGCGCCGTCAACGGCGTGGTGGTGTGGCGGTATCTGCTGCCGCACTATCAGCGCTCCTTTGCGGAGCCGGCGGCTTGACGGAGCGCACAGCCCATGAAACAGATTTTGATTGTGGAGGACGACGACGCCATTCGCGCCGAGCTGAGGACCCTGCTTTTGGCCAACGGCTATGAGCCGGTGGCCGCTCCGCCCTGCGACCTGATCCTGATGGACGTGAATCTGCCGGGAGACAGCGGCTTCACCCGCTGCCGAAAGCTGCGGCAGACCTCCGATACGCCGGTGATCTTTCTGACGGCCAGGGAGACACCGGAGGACGAGCTGCTGGCCTTCGGCGTGGGCGGGGACGATTTCATCCGCAAGCCCTACAACTCCGCCGTTCTGCTGGCCCGGATCGGCAGGATGCTGAAAACCACGGCCAGCGACACCCTGACGGTCCGGGGGCTGACTCTGGATTTGCCGGCCATGCGGGCGGTGTTTGACGGCCGTCCCGTGGAACTGACCAGAAACGAAGTCCGGATTCTGTGGTACCTGATGCGCAAGGAGCTGTGCACCCGGGATGAACTCATCGAGGATCTTTGGACCAACGGCATGTACATCGACGGCAACACCCTGTATGTCAACATCGGCAGACTCCGGGAGAAACTCAGTCAGATCGGCGCAGACGGCTTTATCCGCACGGTACGGGGCGTGGGGTATCGCCTATGAGCCTCCGGGACTACATCGGAACAAAGGCCCTGTCCCTTTGCATGGCGGGAATTGCCGGGCTGTATCTGATTCTGGTGCTCTGTTTTTGTGGAATTCCCCGCTCCCTGCTGCTGATTCTTCTGCTCAGCGGCGTTCTGGTGGCCGCGGTCTGTACGGCGGTGGGCTGGCGGCGGACCGACCGGCGGCTGCGGATGCTGAAAAGCCGGCTGGACGCCCTGCCGGAAAAGTACCTCATCGGCGAAACCCTGGACCGGCCCCGGGATGCGCTGGAGCTGGAATACTATCTGCTGATGCAGGAGATCTCCCGCTCCGCCATCGGCGCAGTGGAACAGGCCCGGGCGGATAAGCAGGACTACTGCGACTATGTGGAGCGCTGGGTCCATGAGATCAAAACGCCCCTGACCGCCTGTTCCCTGATTCTCGCCAACGGCGCGGAGCCCGCCAAGCTGCGGCGGGAGCTGCGCCGGGCCGACAATCTGACGGAGACTATTCTGACCTACGCCAAGCTGCGGACAGCGGAAAAGGACACCCAGATCAGCCTCGCCGATCTGCGCGCCGTCTGCCACCAGGCTGTCCGGGAGGAGATGGAGCTTCTGATTGCGGCGGATATCAGCGTTTTCCTCGACGGGGCCGCTTCCGTCTACACCGATCCCAAGCTGCTGGTGTTCCTCCTCAAGCAGCTTCTCATCAACTGTGCCAAATACTGCCCCGGCTGCCAGATCCGCATGGGACTGGTGGAGGGCTGCCTGACCTTTGAGGACAACGGCCCCGGCATTCCCGCCCAGGAGCTGAACCGGGTGACGGAGCGGGGATTCACCGGCACCGCCGGGCGCAGCCACGGGCAGAGCACCGGTATGGGCCTGTACATCGTCAGCGAGCTCTGCGAAAAGCTGAACATCGACCTGCAAATTGCGTCGGAAGAACTCCGCTTCACCCGTTTCACCCTGCGCTTTCCCGCCTGAATCTAACAATTCTGTTAGATTCCATGGGAGCAGCGTTAGAACAAATCAGACCCTTTCGCGGTACAATGGCTGCGAAAGGTTGGTGAACCCACATGAAAACTCTACTGGAAATCAAACATGTAACCAAATATTACGGCAGCGGGGACGCCGTGTCCAAGGCCCTGAACGGCGTGAGTTTCCGGATGGAGCCGGGGGAATTTACGGCCGTCATGGGCGCGTCCGGCTCCGGCAAAAGCACCCTGCTCAACGTCATCGCCACCATTGACCGCCCCAGCTCCGGCAGCATTCTTTTGGAGGGGACGGATCTCGCCGAACTGCGGGAACAGGATCTGGCGGCCTTCCGCCGGGACCGGCTGGGCTTCATCTTTCAGGAGTACAACCTGCTGGACACGCTGACTGCGGCGGAGAACATCGTCCTGCCTCTGAACCTGCAGGGGCGGCCGGTCCGGGAGACCCAGGAGCGGCTCCGGGAGGTTGCCGCTTCTCTGGAGATCACAGAGCAGCTTGCCAAGTTTCCCCGGCAGCTCTCCGGCGGGCAGCGGCAGCGGGTCGCCTGCGCCCGGGCGCTGATCACCCAGCCGGCGCTGATCCTGGCCGATGAGCCCACCGGCGCCCTGGACAGCGCCAACTCCAAAAGCCTGATGCAGACCTTCACCGGGATGAATCAACGCCTCGGCTCCACCATCCTGATGGTGACCCACGACGCCGTGGTGGGTTCCTATGCCTCCCGGGTTTTGTTCTTGAAGGACGGCCGGATCTGGAATGAGCTGTACCGCGGCGGCCGGGACCGGCAGGCCATGTATCATGAGATTCTGAATGCCATGGCGGTGCTGGGAGGGGAAGCGGATGTTCGCTAAGCTGGCCCTGCGGAACGTGCGGCGGCAGATCCGCAGCTATCTGATCTATTTCGTCACGGTGGCCCTCAGCGTCGCCCTGATGTTCGCCGTCAACAATCTCAGCTACAGCGACCAGGTCCGGCAGCTGGCGGAGAAATCCAACGACATGCGCACCATGTTCACCATGGTTACGGTCCTTTCCTGCCTGGTCACGGCCCTGGTGCTCAGCTACGCCACCGGCTTTATGCTGAAGCTGCGGAAAAAGGAATTCGGCATGTATCTGACCCTGGGCATGACCCGCCGGAATATTCAGCGGCTCTTTGCCTGCGAGACGGGGCTGCTGTCCTTTCTCGCGCTGATTACCGGCATGGGCGCGGGGCTTGTGATCTTCCAACTGGCCGTGGCGCTGTTTGCTTCCATTCTGGAAATTCCCTTTGCAGTGTCCGCCTATTCCCCGCAAGGGATTCTGCTCACCGCCGCCGTCGGCCTCGGAATGTTCCTCGTGTCCACCCTGGCTTCCCTGCGGTATCTGAAAAAGGTCACGCTCTCGGAGCTGCTGAAGGAGGAGGCCGCGGAGCAAAGTGAAAAGCACCCGGCCCTCTGGCTTTCCCTGTCCGCGGCCACGCTGGCCGGTCTGATCGGATGTCTGCTGGTTACCTATCAAAATCTCCTGGCTGCATTCCGCCAGCAGGACGGCGTGGCACTGCTCCTGTGGCTGGCCATAGATCTGGTCATGGTCTTTCTCTTCCATTTCACCTGGTCCAGGACCATCGTGGGGGTGCTTCTGCGCAACAAACGGCTGAAAAACAAGGGAACCAACACCGTGGTCCTCCGGGGACTGTCCGGAAAGATGACGGTCAATGCCGTGCTGATCGGCGCCCTGGCCACCCTGCTGGTATTCGCCATTGTCATGTCCAACGTCGCCTTCGGAGAGAGAATTTACGAAGAGCATTCCATCCAGAAGGACTGCCCCTACGATGTGATGGCCATGTTTGATCTGTCCGAAACGCAGGCCATCTCCATGGAAGAGGGCAGGCAAATCATTGCGCAGTACAGTCCCATTGCATCGGAGCTGGACTTCCAGCTCTATTCTCTGGGGGAAACCACCCTTTGCAGCAGCATTCTGGGATATGACGAAATGGGCTGGACCGATAAATTCATGCCCCTGAGCCAGTTCAACGCTCTGCTGGCAGGCTGCGGCTATGAGCCGGTCACGCTGGACCAGGCCTATCTGCTGATTACCACCGTTCAGGGGATCTGCGATGTGGACTTTTCGGGCAAAACCGTGACCCTGAACGGAACCCCCTATGCCTGGGCGGGAAGCAGTACCTTCTACCCGGACTTTGCCCGGCGGACGTGGCTGTATTTCGTCGTGCCTGACGAGGCGGTGGCCGGTATGCCCGTCTCGGACGCCTGCGCCGCCTATACCCTGGCAGACCGGCGCCCCGACGCCGCGGCCATGCTGGAGGACCTGACCGCTGTGCAGGAAACGCAGTACGGTCCGGAGGAGCAGTGCAACTTCGCAATCCAGGAGGAATACCGCCTGTACTGCAGCGCCAACACCGGAACGCTGATCATCGGCACCCTGTACGTCTCTACAGTGTTTGTATGCATGGCGCTGGCAATCCTCTCCATCAAGACGCTGTCCACCCTGGACGACGAACGCAGGCGCTTTGCCGTGCTGTACCGCCTGGGCGCAGATGAAAAGATGCAAAAGGCCGCCCTGTTCCGGCAGATCGGCGCCTTCTTCCTCATGCCCTCTGCCCTGCCCCTGCTTTTCACCGTGCCCCTTGGGGCGGTCTTTGGGAAGATCTATGAAATCTGGGGTTTCGCGGATCTCAGCGGGCAGAAGGCCATGGAGACCGCCGTGCTGATCTCCATGGCGATCGCGGGTGTCTATGGGCTGTACGGGTTCATCACCTACCGCATTGCCTGCGACCATGTGGTTTGCCGCGGCGGAGAAAGCTGCAGCCGGGACGGACTCCGTCCATAATCAGGCGCAGGCCGGCGCTGCCAAATCATGGGGCGCAGCATGTCAAAAAAGTCCTTTTGCCCATGCACACATCCCCGGCCGTTCACTCACGAACCATTTTTTCATAAAGTATCGACAGTCAGTGCGGAGTGCAGCACCAAAACGGTGCTGTACTCCACGCTTTTATTTCAGGGCTTTTGATCTCCAAAAAAACAGCTTGCTCCGACAAGAATCTCTACGCATGGCAAACTGACGAAGGCACTGCATTCAGTCCCGTATCTCTGTCAGCTTTTTTGTATCCGCACAATTTTTTGATTTTTCGTATTGACAAATTTTTGTTTCTGCGTATAATTGTATACAATTTGATAAACCTTCATCCCGAAAGGAGCCTTCCCATGTTAGAGATTTCCAGAAAAACCAACCTGTTGGAGCAAAAATCCTATAAATATTCCCTTCAGGATGTGGAAGAACCGAATCTGCAGCGGGATGTCTATTCCTACGGCAGCGTGCCCAAGGTGGCATTCAACCACCGCCGCGTGCCCATGTCCATGCCGGAGGAAATCTGGATCACCGACACCTCCCTGCGGGACGGCCAGCAGTCCGTGGAGCCCTACACAGTGGATCAGATCGTGAAAATTTACCAGCTGCTGAGCCGCCTGGGCGGCCCCTACGGCATCATCCGGCAGACTGAGTTCTTCATTTACAGCAAAAAGGACCGGGAGGCCCTGGAAAAGTGCATGAGCCTCGACCTGAAATTCCCGGAAATCACCAGTTGGATCCGTGCCAGCAAGGAGGACTTCAAGCTGGTAAAGGAACTGGGCATCCAGGAAACGGGCATTCTGGTCTCCTGCTCGGACTATCACATCTTCAAAAAGATGAAGATGAACCGCCGCCAGTGCATGGATTACTACCTGGGCGTGGTCAAGGACGCCTTCGACGCCGGTGTCGTGCCCCGGTGCCATCTGGAGGACATCACCCGCGCCGACTTCTATGGCTTTGTGGTGCCCTTCGTCAACGAGCTGCAGGCCCTCTCCCGGGAGGCCGGCATTCCCGTGAAGATCCGGGCCTGTGACACCATGGGCTACGGCGTGCCCTACACCGAGGCCGCCATGCCCCGGAGCGTGGCCGGCATCATCTACGGCCTGCAGCACTATTCCGACGTGCCCGGCGAGTTTTTGGAGTGGCACGGCCATAACGATTTCTACAAGGGTGTGGCCAACGCCTCCACTGCCTGGCTCTATGGCGCCTGCGCCGTCAACTGCTCCCTGCTGGGCATCGGTGAGCGCACCGGCAACGTGCCCCTGGAGGCCATGGTGTTCGAATACGCGTCCCTGCGCGGCTCCCTGGACGGCATGGATCCCACGGTGATCACCGAGATTGCGGACTATTTCCAGCGTGAAATCGGCTATCAGATTCCGCCCATGACCCCCTTTGTGGGCTCCGCCTTCAACGTCACCCGGGCCGGCGTCCACGCCGACGGTCTGATGAAGGACGAAGAGATCTACACCATCTTCGCCACCCGCAAGATTCTCAACCGCCCGCCCACGGTGCAGATCAGCAAGACCTCCGGTCTGGCCGGCATCGCCTACTGGATCAACCAGGCCTACCGGCTGGAGGGCGACGACAAGCTGGACAAGAAATCTCCCCTGGTGATGGCCCTGAAGGAATGGGTCGACGTCCAGTATGAGGACGGCCGCCAGACCGTCATGACCGACCGCGAGTTGGAGGATAAAATCGAAGAGCTGGCCCCCGGGCGCTACCGCAGGCCGTGACACGGCAGCTGCGGCGTCCCTCAAATCAGAATTGCGCATGAGGAGAAGGAAGTATGAATAATTTTAAGACCACTTCCCTGGCGGATCAGGTTTTTGAGCGCCTGGAGAACGACATCATCCAGGGCGTGTATCCCCGGGGCGAGATTTTGACCGAATTGCGGCTGGCTGAGGAGCTGGGCGTCAGCCGCACCCCCATCCGGGAGGCCCTGCGCCGCCTGGAGCAGGAGCGCCTGATTGAGAGCGCCGGCAAGGGCTCCAAGGTGCTGGGCATCACGGAGGACGATCTGCTGGACATCATGACCATCCGCGAGCGGGTGGAGGGCGTGGCCGCCTACTATGCCGCCCAGAACATCACACCCCAGGGGCGCAAGGAACTGACCGACATTGTGGACCTGCAGGACTTTTATTTCTCCCGGGAGGATGCGGCCCATCTGCAGCAGGTGGATGACCAGTTCCACGACGCCATCTGCCGGCTGAGCCGGCGCGCCGTGCTGATCGACACCCTGGTACCGCTGCTGCGCAAGACCCGCCGCTACCGCAAGCGCTCCCTGGAAAACTGGAAGCGCACCACCAACACCAAGCAGGAGCACTTCGCCATCTACCAGGCGATCATCTCCGGCGACGCTCCGCTGGCGGAGAAGCTGACGGCACAGCACATCTCCAACGCCAAGGCCCACATGATGAAAGGAATGAAGAACAATGGGTAAGACACTGGCGCAGAAAATCATCGCGGCGCACCTGGTTGTCGGAGACATGACCCCCGGCAGCGAGATTGCCCTGAAAATTGACCAGACCCTGACCCAGGATGCCACGGGCACCATGGCCTATCTGGAATTCGAAACCATGGGCATCCCCCGGGTGCGCACGGAGCTGAGTGTGGCCTATGTGGATCACAACACCCTGCAGTGCGGCTTTGAAAACAGCGACGACCACCGCTATCTGCAGACCGTGGCCGCCAAATACGGCGTGCAGTTCTCCCGTCCCGGCAATGGAATCTGCCATCAGGTGCACCTGGAGCGCTTCGGCAAACCCGGCAAGACCCTGATCGGCTCCGACAGCCACACCCCCACCGGCGGCGGCCTGGGCATGCTGGCCTTCGGCGCCGGCGGCCTGGACGTGGCCGTGGCCATGGGCGGCGGCGCGTACTACATCACCATGCCCAGGATGTTCAAGGTGAATCTGACCGGCAAACTGGCCCCCTATGTCACCGCCAAGGACGTAAGCCTGGAGCTGCTGCGGATTCTGTCCGTCAAGGGCGGCGTGGGCGCCATCATTGAATGGGGCGGCCCGGGCGTTGCCACCCTGTCCGTGCCGGAGCGCGGCACCATCACCAACATGGGCACCGAGCTGGGCGCTACCACGTCCATCTTCCCCTCCGACGAAATTACCCGCCGGTTCCTCGCCGCCCAGGGCCGGGAGGCGGACTATGTGCCCCTGGCCAGCGACCCCGACGCGGTATACGACCGGGTCATCGACATCGACCTCAGCACCCTGAAGCCCCTGATCGCCTGCCCCCACAGTCCCGACAATGTGGTGGAGGCCGCGTCCTTGCAGAACGTGAAGGTGGATCAGGTGTGCATCGGCTCCTGCACCAATTCCTCCCTGTACGACATGCTGAAGGTAGCCGCCATGCTCAAGGGCAAGACCGTGCATCCCTCCGTCAGCCTGTCCGTGTCGCCGGGCTCCCGGCAGGTGCTGACCATGCTGGCCGACTGCGGTGCCCTCTCCGACATTCTGGCCAGCGGCGCCCGGGTGCTGGAGTGCGCCTGCGGCCCCTGCATCGGCATGGGCTTCTCCCCCAACTCCGGCGGCGTCAGCCTGCGCACCTTTAACCGCAACTTCCTGGGCCGCAGCGGCACCAAGGACGGTCAGGTCTATCTGGTTTCCCCGGAGACCGCTGTGGCCTCCGCGCTGGCCGGGTTTATCACCGATCCCACCACCCTCGGCGAGCCGCTGCAGGTGACCATGCCCGAGCGGTTCCTGGTGAACGATTCCGCCATCCTGCCGCCCCTGCCGGCGGACCAGGCAGCGGATGCGCCGGTGCTTCGCGGCCCCAACATCAAGGAATTCCCCAAGAGCAAGCCCTTTACGGACACCCTGTCTGCGGAGCTGGTGCTGAAGGTGGGCGACAACATCACCACCGACCACATCATGCCCGCCGGCGCGAAGATCCTGCCCTACCGCTCCAACATCCCCTATCTGAGCAAGTTCTGCTTCGAGGTCTGCGACCCCGCCTTCCCGGAGCGCGCCAAGGCCGCGGGGGACGGCGTCATCGTCGGCGGCAGCAACTACGGCCAGGGTTCCTCCCGGGAACACGCCGCCCTGGTGCCCATGTATCTGGGCATCCGCTGCGTCATCGCCAAGAGCTTCGCCCGCATCCATGTGGCCAACCTGATCAACGCGGGCATCCTGCCCCTGACCTTTGAAAACCCGGACGACTACGACCGGATCGAGCAGGGGGCAAAGCTGACCATCGACCACATCATCCGCGGCATGGAGGAGGGCCGTCTGACCGTCTCCGACGGATCGGGCTTCACGTTCCGCGCCGTCTGTGACCTGTCCCAGCGCCAGCGCGGCATCCTGCTGGCCGGCGGACTGCTGAACTACACCAGAGAGGGTGGACTGTAATGAACGAACTGAACCAGGCCTGTGAGGCCTTCCGCGCGCTGCTGGAGGAGCAGCTGGCGCGCATCGAGCACATGGATTCCACAAAAGTTGATTTCTCCAGCAAGCCCGTTGTGACCATCGGAATCATCGACGGCGACGGTATCGGCTCCATCATCATGGCCCACGCCGTGAAGGTGCTGGAGACGCTGCTGGCCGATGAAATTGCCGGGGGCAGCATCGTTCTGAAGCGGATCGAGGGTCTGACCATCGAGAACCGCATGGCCCTGGGCCAATCCGTGCCCGCGGACGTCCTGGCGGAGATCAAAACCTGCGATGTGCTCCTGAAAGGCCCCACCACCACGCCCATGGGCGGCAAAATGGAGAGCGCCAATGTGACCCTGCGCCGGGAGCTGGATCTGTACGCCAACTGCCGCCCGGTGTCGATTCCGGAAAAGAACATCGACTGGATGTTCTTCCGGGAAAACACCGAGGGCGAGTACGTCCTGGGCAGCCGGGGCGTGGAGCTGCCCGGCATGGCGGTGGACTTCAAGGTGACCACCGACGCCGGCACCCGCCGCATCGCCCGGGCAGCCTTTGAGTACGCCAGGAACAACGGCAAAACCCGGGTCTCCATCGTCACCAAGGCCAACATCATGAAAAAGACCGACGGCAAGTTCACCGCCATCGCCCACGAGGTCGCCCGGGACTATCCCGGCATCGAGGTGGACGACTGGTACATCGACATCATGACCGCCAATCTGGTCAACGAGGCCATCCGCGACCAGTTCCAGGTGGTGCTGCTGCCCAACCTCTACGGCGACATCATCACCGACGAGGCCGCCCAGATCCAGGGCGGCGTGGGCACGGCGGGCAGCGCCAACATCGGCGACCGCTTCGCCATGTTCGAGGCCATCCACGGCTCCGCCCCGCGGCTCATCGAGCAGGGGCTGGGAGACTATGCAAACCCCGCCAGCATTCTGAAGGCCACCGCCATGCTGCTGCGCCACATCTGCCGCACCGACGCCGCCCAGCGGCTGGAGCAGGCCCTGGACGGCTGCAAGCTGACCGTAGACGTCGGCGCCTCCACCGGCGCAGAATTTGCCGAGGCAGTGCTGCAGGCGCTGTAAGCGTTCCACAGGCGCTGCGCGATGGGGCTGCAGGCATTTCCCATAATCTGAACAAACAAGGCAACGCGGAATATCCGCGCTGCCTTGTTTGTATGGAATGGTTATGGTTCGATGGTCGGAATCCGTCGGATATTGGGGTCCGTGAAGACGTCGTATTCGTCATAGCTGGTGGTGCTGAACTCCGAAATCACTGCGCCCTCCGGGCCGCCCTGGAACCAGTGGCGGGTGTTGGGGGACATGGTATACTGCTCGCCCTCCCGCAGAATGATCTCGTGGAATACCTGGTAGTATTCCCGGCCGGTCTGGGGCAGCGTGGCCCGAATCGACTCCGTGGGTTCGCCTTCCACATACAGATACACCATGCCCATCCGGCAGCGGAACGTCTCTTCCTTTCCGGGATAATCGCCAAAGGGTTCATGGACGTGTTCCGGGCAGGTCTGTCCCGGCAGCAGCACCATTTCCTTGGCGCAGCAGCGTTCCGTATTGACATAGACCACCAGGTTCAGGCCCACATTGCGCCAGTCGCCCAGGCCGAAGTCGGCCACCTCAAAATTATCCCGCTCCTGCTGGGTCAGCACGATGTGAGCTTTGTCATAATAGGGCAGCGTCAGGGCCTTGGCAGCTTCATATTCCTGCTTTGTCATGATTCATACGCCTTCTTTCAAAAGTTTACGCCTGCATAGAGGATGATGTTTGCGTATTTGCTGGTCTCGCCGGTGCGGATGATGGCCTGGGCCTGCTGGGTCATGACCTTGAAGGTCTCATGGGGCACATGGTCCACCGGCATGCCGGCCATTTGGCTGCAGACCCGCTGGTGCAGCTCCGCGTTGTACTGCGTCATCTCCTCGGCCAGGCAGCAGCCCTCCACCACCAGCTCCTCCAGCACAGCGTCCAGCACCTGCTGGAAGGACGGCACGCCCCGCACCAGGGACAGGTCCAGCACCGGCACCCCCTTGGGCACCGGCAGGCCCGCATCCGCGATGACCAGGGTCTGGGTATGGCCAATGGCCGCAATCAGACGAATCAGCTCCGGGTTCAAAATACGGTCTTGTTTCATTGCGTTGACTCCTTTCCGCTCACAGGCTTCAGACGCGGCAGATGGGCAGCAGATCAGAAAGAACCGACAGGGCATAGTCCGCCAGGGGATCCTGGGCGGCGCCGCCGATTCCGGCGGCGTCCATACTGCCGGCCTTGGCCGCCTCCAGGCCCGCCTTGGCGTCCTCCACCACCAGGCAGTGCTGCGGCTCCACGCCCACCAGTCTGGCTGCCAGCAGGAACACCTCCGGGTCCGGTTTGGAATGGGTGATCTGGGTGCCGTCCGCCACGGCGTCGAACCGCTGGTCCAGTCCCAGCCGCTGCAAAATCAGCTGGGTATTCCGACTGGACGAGCCGACAGCAATCTTCACCCCCGCCCCGTGCAGCCGCTCCAGGACCTCCACGGCACCGCAGGCCAGGTCCTTCGGCGTCAGCTGCTGCAGGCTTTCCACATAGTGTGCGTTTTTCTCCGCGGCAAACTGCTGTTTTTCTTCCTCGGAATAGGTCTTGTCCCCGCCGCTCAGAATAATCTCCAGGCTCTCCCGCCGGCTGACGCCCCGCAGGCGCTGGTTGACCGTTTCGTCGAAGGGGATCTGCAGCCGGTCTGCCAGGCACTTCCACGCCTGATAGTGGTACTGGTCCGTGCTGCACAGTACGCCGTCCAGGTCAAAAATGACGGCTTGATATGGCAGTTCCATGATGGTTTGCCTCCTTAGTGATTGGAACGCAGTTCCCAGAAGAACGTGCGAATTTGTCCCGGACGGATCGGGAACTCCAGGACGCCGTCCTCACAGGGCAGCGGCGTCCGCTCCGTCTCCGCCAGATTGCAGGCTGAAACCGCCGTAACGGCGTCGGGAAGCGGCAGCCGGACGGTCTGTGCCGCTTCCGCGGTGCTGAATACGCGGACAATTACGCCGCTGTTGTCCTCGGAGAGCTTGCAGGCCGACAGGCGCACATCCTCCGGCAGCTGAGACAGGCAGGACAGAGGATTGGCCGGCGCCAGGACGCCGGGAGCCAGAAACACCGGCGTCAGCAGCGGCGGATGAAGCACACGGTCCGCCTGCTTCAGGGTGCCAGCTTCGCGCCAGCTGCCGCGGTGATAGACCGCCGCGCAGTGGAACACATGGCGGCCAAGGCACTGGGCCTCCGGCGTAGCATAGCACCAGCCGCCATTGCCCTTCCGGCTGGCCAGGTCAGCCCGGGACAGGTCGCCCACGCAGCGCAACAGGGTCAGGCGGACACGGCTCTCATTGCCCTCGTTCACGACCTCGAACTCGTTGAGCCCATCGCTGATCAGCGTCAGACCACCCTTCTCCGTGCTGACATCCACAAAGCCATGGGTGGGATAGGTCGGCAGGGGGTACTCCATCCAGGTCTCCGGGATGGGATAGTGGATGGGCCGCTCGGTCACGGCAAAGGCGGAGGAGGCGCTGGACACATCGGCGCAGACGCCTGTGGAAAACTCCAGCTGCAGGATGTGATCCTTGACGTTGTTTTCAAACTCCACCTGGAAATCCACATCGTTTCTTCCCCGGAACAGGGTGACCGTGATGCGCACGGGGCAATCCCGGAACGTGCTGCTGCGGGACTGACGGTCCTCCTCCAGGCCTTTGGGGAGACGGAACCGGGCGGACATGGTCAGCTTCTGCCAGACGCCCGGCTGCTCCTCAAATTCGCTGGTGACAGACGTGCGGGCCAGGGTGCAGACTGTATCCTGGGCAGGCCAGGAATAGGTGTATTCGTCGCCGGCGTCGCCCTTGTCGACCAGTTTCGCGGCGCCGCGGTAGCTCTTGCCGTTCTCCTTGCAGGTGACGCAGAAGCTGCCGTTGCCGTCCAGGGAGACGCGGAAATACTCATTTTCAATATACGGCACACTGCGCTTCGGTGCCGGCGGCTGTGCTTCAGCCCGGCGGAAATACAGGGCGGACACGCCGTAGGGGAAGGCCGGCAGCTGCAGCGCCACGCGGCAACGGTTGACCTTGTAGACCTCCGGCGCCGTCAGATCCTGCAGATGGTTGAAATAGGCCTTTTCCGCCCGGAGCAGCCGGGCCGGAATGGTACGGCCATAGTTGTCCGTTACCGTGACGCCCGCAGGCAGCTCCGGATGCTGGATCATGGACTCGTATTCGTCGATGGTGGACTGGGCAAAATTGGTCTTCTGCACCAGCACGGGGTCGAAATCCACATCCACCTCCACGCAGGTGGGCAGGCTATCCTGGGTCGGCTCGAAGAGCAGCATCTGCACGCCGCCGGCCGGCTCCTGATTCTGCTGGACGCCCAGGGTGTTCATGACGTCGGAGAACAGTGTGTCCTCCAGCTCGGAGGTCCGGCGGAACCGGGTGACCATCTCCGCGTGGACGGCGTCCACGCTGCAGCCGCAGATGCTGTCGTGGGGATGGTTTTCCAGAATTTTGCGCCACAGGTAGTCCTGATAGCCGGCAAAGCCGTGCTCCAGGCCGCAGAACCGCTGGGTCACAGAGGCAGGCTCCAGATAGCGCTCCATCCGGCGCTGCACCCGGGCATTCCACTGCTTCAGATAGGTGCGGGTGGACACCGTTCCGGCCAGCAGCATGGACCGGTCGCCGCTGCGCAGCTCGCCCTGATAGCTGTCCAGCTCCGGCAGCTTGGCCTGGAGCTCCTGCACAAACTGTTCCATGGTGGAAATCTGAATCTCATAGTCGGGGCCGCAGGCCCGATTGAATTGCTCCACAATCTCGCCGATTTCCGCCTGGTTCAGGATATGGTCGTTGCCGTTCATCAGCAGCACCAGATCCGTGTTGGAGCGCGCCGCCAGGCGGTCCATCATGGTCTTGAGCCGGGGCACAAACACATCGGGTTCCGCTTCAATCCGGGCGCTGTTGCCGTAGCCGTGGACCATGTTCATGGCCAGAACGTCGCTTTCGGGATCAGCGGACTGCCAGCGGAATTCGCTGCTGGAAATGCTGTTGGGCACGCCGCGCCAGAACAGCGCCGTGTCCATGGTCAGGCCCCGGAGAATCTGGGGCATCTGCTCCGGATGGCCGAAGGAGTCCGGCAAATAGCCCAGATTCATCTTCCGGCCAAACCGGTCGCAGACCTTCTGGCCGATGAGGTAGTTCCGGATGTGGGCCTCGCCGCTGACCAGAATCTCATCGGGCAGAATGTACCAGGGGCCGATGCTGACGGCGCCGGAGGAAATGGCCCGGCGCAGCCGTTCTTCGTTCTCCGGCCGGATTTCCAGATAGTCCTCCAGGACGATGGTCTGCCCATCCAGCATAAAGGACAGGGCGGGATTGCGCTCCACCGTATCCAGGACGCTGTCCACCAGCCGGACCAGCTTGCTCCGGAACTGGTTTTTTGTCAGATACCATTCTCTGTCCCAGTGGACGTGGCAAATCATATATGCTTTGATAGCCATAGAAGCCTCCTGTATTATTCGTACCGGCAGCTCTTCGCAGCCTGTGCGAAGTACTTGAGGTTTTCCTGGGGCACATGGAAGAAGTGGTCGCAGGCGGACATGATATAGCCGCCGTCACAGCCGTAGATGGAGAACAGGCGCTGAACCTCCCGCTCGATTTCCTCCTTGGTGCCGCGCTGCAGAATGTTGAACTGGTCCATGCCGCCGATGAGGCAGACATAGGGGTGCAGATCCCGCCAAACCTGGCGGGCGGTCTCATCATCGCCGATGTCGCCGCCGATGCCCTTGGGAGAGAGGGTCTCGGAGGCGTCGCAGTGGTTCTGGCGGATCAGATGCGTGATGCGGGACATGCCGCCACAGGTGTGGTAGACCGCCGGGAAGCCCAGGCTGTGCAGGGCGTCGTGAATCTTCTGATCGTAGGGCAGGCAGAACTCCTCGTGGATCGCCGGGGAGATCAGGGTATTGCTGGCAGCGCCGCCGCCGGTCTCCACCAGGTCGAAGGGTGCGCCGGTCAGGCTCTGTTCGATATATTTCATGCGGATATCCAGCAGAATTTCCAGAAATTCGTGCACCCAATCGGGATCGTCAAAGGTCTCCAGAATCAGATTCTGGGCGCCGTAGAGCTCACAAGCGTCCTGCCAGCAGCCGCCCTGCTTGCCGCAGAGGAAGGTCCGCAGGATGCCGTCTCCGCCCAGAGCGTCATAGGCGGCCTGGGCCTCCTTTTTCCGCAGGACGGGGATGGGCTGATATTTCTTGAGCAGATAGATATCTTCTTTTTTCTTGATCAGGTGGTCGGTGACCCAGGTGGTCATCTCGTTGCTGCCCTCGGCTGTGGTCAGGACGCCCTCCGGCGTCGTAATGGTGTACTGCGTCTCCACATAGCCGGACCGCTGGACCGTCACAGCGCTGACACGCCAGTTCTCACTCTCCGGCGTGTCCGTGGCATAGTAGGTCACGGCGGCGTCCAGGCCGCAGGTTCGGAATGCCTCCAGCTCCGGCATGCCGTTCATGAAGTATTTCAGATGAAACGGCTGCCACTGGTGGATGGTGACCGGCACCCGGTCCGGTTTCTCGCGGCGAACCGCCGCCATCATACGTTCTTTTCCATTCATAGGGAACCCTCCCGTTCTCTCTTCGCAGCAAGTGCCAGTGCCTCCAGATTCTCCGGAGGAACATTGGGCAGAATGCACTCGTGGCTGGGTGAAATGATATAATTGGGGCCGAAAATGGAGGCCACCCGGTGAACCTCCGCGGCCACCTCCTCCGGCGTACCGTAGGTCAGCAGGTGCTGCACGTCGATACCGCCCATGAAGCGGATCTGATCGGCGAACCGATCCTGTAGGGACTGGGCGTCCATGCCCCGGGCCTTGGCCTGAATGGGATGCAGCAGCTCCACGCCGGACTGGATCAGATCCGGAATCACGCGGCTGATAGCGCCGCAGGAGTGGGTGACGATCCGGTAGCCGAAGCGCTTGGCCTGGGCAATCAGCTCGTCGACATAGGGCAGCAGGAACTCCCGGAAGCAGTCCGGAGAGATCAGCAGATCCAGCTGGCTTCCATAGTCGTTGCCAAAGAAATAGGCGTCGATGGCGCCGTTGGCCTGGGAGAGCAGGATCTCATTGGCGGCCAGGTAGAAATCCACCACCCGGCGGGTCACGGCGTGAACCATCTCGGGATCCGTGTGCATGCGGATGAAATATTCCTCCATGCCGAAGGCGTTGGCCACATCGTGGAAGAAGGGCGCCCAGATGCCAGAGAGCACCGCCAGGCCAGCATCATGGGCCCGGTGGATCTGCTCCAATTCCTTGGAGAAATCACAGCGGGACGCATCCGGCCACGGGAAGTCGTCCACCTGAGCCAGGTCGTCCATGTCCGCAAAGACGCCGCTTTCGCCGAGGCTGGTTCTGGTCTTTCCGTTGAGGAAGTCAAACAGCTCGCCGTCGGGCCAGAAGTTCTCGGCCTCCGGCCAGATCCAGCACACGTCGTCCCCCAACAGAAGGCCCAGGGAGAAGTCGTCCGGGACGCCGAAATATTCGCACAGCCTGGGGAGAGCGTCCGCCCGGGGGCGTCCGTGCCAGAAGCCGCAGCGTTCACTCTCACCGGCCAGAATTTTCAAAAAGTGTTCGCGTTTTGTCAAGGGTCAGACCTCCTGTGGGGACGTTTCCTCGCGGGGCAGCCGCTTTTCCAGGGGCGGCAGCGGCGGGAAGCAGGCGTGAGGCTCCGACTGGTACCAGAACGCCGTGCTGGAATAGTCATTGGAGAGCTTGTTGGCATGGCCATGCTCAATGGTGACCCGGATGGATTCCTCAAAGGTAATGGGATCGGCAATGTGCAGCCGGTACATGCTGTTCTTTCCGGCATACTTATATCCGAATTCCTCCGGATCGCCGTTGTACTGCAGCAGGCCGCTGTAGGGGCTGGCGTAGGTCTGGGTCGGGGAAAAGGCCGTGTTGAAATAGTCTTCCGTACCGGTGCCGTTGAGCTGCAGCTCCCCGTCCACAAAAATCATGTCGTCCCCTTCCCCGTACCACTGGTTGCACTGGGGCTCAAAAACGTCGATGTTCAGGAAGCAGCCCACATATTTGCCGTGGCCCCGGGCGTCCAGAATCACATAGTTGCCCGCGCCGTCCAGGTTCTTCTGCAGCCACGCCTTGGGCACCCAGGCGGGCTCTTCGGGGACATTGGCTTTTTCCCGCTCCAGAAGGCCGATCTCCTTGGGGGCCCAGCCGTCTGTGCAGGCCTCCCGCCGCCACTGGGCGTGGAATCGGCCGGCGTCCTCCGGCAGCTGGTCCACCAGGTCGTAGTCCACATAGAAATAGAAGTTGGTATGGTTGTCGCAGCCGCTCTCAATGGTGAAGCGGGCGCCGGTGGCAAAGGGCATGGGGAAGAAGCAGTTCATGCCCCGCCCATCCTCCGGATTGACGGAGAAGGCCGCGCTGGAATAGTTCATGCGGCGGCCAAAGCCCAGGCCGAAGAAGTCCCCCAGGGGAACCTCCACGCTGGGCGTCTCCTCCCCGTCCCAGTAGATCCGCAGCACCAGCTTGCACAGGGTCAGGGGCTCCTCGTTCCAGTCTGGGTCACCGGTCCAGTGGGTGATCCAGATATGGCGGATGATGCCGCAGCCGGTGATGTCGGCAAAGGTCCTGGTCTCCCCTGCCGGCAGATCCATCCAGTCGTGGTTGCCGCCGGTGCGGTCAAAGCTGGAAACCCGGCAGCGGCGGTTGTGATCCAGCAAAAACAAGTCGTGCATAGCGTGTCCGGTCATTGGTCATCCTCCTCCACAGAAACACCGTCGTGGGTCACGCGGATCCGGTGTGCAGCGCCGTGCCACACAATCCGGAAGGACACCTCCTGCCAGTGGGCCGGCAGGTGAGGCGTGAAATGCAGATCGTCCCGGCAGTAGCACCAGTCCATGCCGCAGAAGCCCATGACCACGCCCTGCCAAATACCGCCGCAGTTGGCGATGTGGATGCCCTCGGCCGCGCCGCCGTCCAGGTCGATGGCCAGGGCCTTTTCAAACAGGCTGTAGGCCTCTTCGGCGTCGCCCATGCGGGCCTTCACAATGGCGTGGATGATGTAGGACAGGGAGCTGTCGTGGGTGGTCAGGGGATAATAATAGTCGTAAGTCTGCTGCAGCTGCCGGGCATCCATGGTGTCGGGGAACAGGTAGGGCAGCATCAGCACGTCCGCCTGCTTCAGGGCCTTGGTGCGGTAGTTCCGCTCCTGGGAGACCACGGCGCCGAAGCGCTTGGTGCGGTCGGGCCAGAGAGACGTAAAATCCGGATCCTCATAGCGGTCGAAGGCCTCGCACTGCCAGATCATGCCGTCCTCCCGCCGGGGGATCACCAGGTGTTCCTCCACATAGGCGGCCTGCTCCTGCTCATTGGCCGTCAGGAGAGACTTACCCAGCAGTGCGCCGGCCTCCCGGGTCACCCGAAGCGCGTAGCGAACCATGGTGTTGGTGTAGGCGCTGTCGTTGCACATGCAGATGTATTCGTCCGGCCCCATGACGCCGTTGAGGTGCACGGTGCCGTCCGGATGATGCTGCACCCGGGCCAGCCAGTAGCGGGTGGTCTCCGTCAGAACCGGCAGCATTTCCTCCAGGAACGCCCGGTCTCCCGTGGCCTTCCAGTCATGCCACAGGCCGAAGACCACATCGGCGGTGATATGTACCTCGTGGTCGCAGTACTGCCAGTTGGGGCACTGCTCCGCGCCGGTCACGGAGGATTCCCAAGCGTATTTTGCGCCGGGATAGCCGTAGGCTGCGGCGTTTTCCCGGGCGCCGTCCAGGGTTCCGATGCGGAACCGGGTCAGGGAGCGGGCAATGGCCGGGTTGGTATACAGGAAGAAGGGCAGCAGATACAGCTCCGTATCCCAGAAGAAGTGGCCGAAGTAGGCCTCCCCCGCGAAGCCCTTGGCGCAGACGGCCACGCGGCTGTCGTTGCGGTTGGCCGCTCGCAGCAGATGGTACAAAGACACGTTCAGGGCAAACTGGGCCTGATCGTCTCCCCGGATGATCACACCGCTCTTCTCCCACAGCTGCTGCCAGACGGCGGCGTGGGGGGCATAGAGGGCGTCCGGCGCGGCGCAGAGGGTTTCCAGCTCCGCAGCCAGAGCCTGGGCGTCCCGGGGCTGGGGATCCCGGGAGCAGGACACCAGAGTCAGGCGGTCGATCCGCACCGGGACGCCGGCCCCACAGCAAAGCTCCAGGGTTCCGCGATTGGCACTGACGCTGGCCGGCGCGCCCTGGCAGCGGGACATCAGGGTCACCGTATCGCCGTTGTCGGTGGTGACCGTCACGCCGAAGGCCTGGCCTTGGGCGCAGGGCTCCGTCGTGCGGAAATGGCAATAGCCGTTGGTGGTCACGGTTTCATCCACGGTGGCGTCCAGGGTCACGGTCATGGGGCTGCTGGCGCAGAAATCCATCCGCTGCACAATCAGGCCGGGCCGGGCCTGGGAGACAAACCGGGTAAAGTCACAGCGAAGCTCTCCCAGGGGAAGCCGCCAGCAGAAGCGGCGGTGAAGCACGCCGTCCCGCAGATCCAGGGTGCGGGAGAATTCGAAAATATCACCGCTGTCCATGTCCAGGGTCCGGCCCTGGCAGCGAACCGTCATGGCCAGGGGGTTGGGCAGGTTGACGACCTCCTCCCGCAGTAGCGGGTGCTGGCCCGTGACGCCGGGCAGATAGGTGCCGGCCTTGGAACGGGGATGGCGCGGCACCTCCACCGTGACGTTGGCGGGCATGCGCATATAGGTTTCGTCCTGGGGGGCGGCGGCAAGGCCTTCCTCATAGCTGCCGCGCAGATGAAGATAGCCGGAGCCCTGGGTGAGCAGGCCCTCGTAGTGCTTGGTTTCTTCCGGCGCCAGGGAGGTCTGGGTGATACACCAGAGCGGATCCGGAGTGAGATAGTCTTCCATGGTGTTTCCTCACGGTTCAAAGATTTGGTAGGAATAAGGCTCCAGGGTGCAGACCGCAGGGGTGCCCTGCAGCACCAGGCTCTCCTGGATTCTGCACGGATGGAGGTTCAGAACAATGGTTCGGCCGTCCGTTTTGGGCAGAACAATCAGATATTCTCCCATGCGGCACAGGGGCGAGACGCCCAGCTTCTCCAGAAGGCCCCGCAGCAGCGTGCCCATATCGTGGAACAGCACGTCGATCTGGAAGGGCAAAATCAGGGCGGTACCGGAAAGGACGGCGGCGGGGCTGCCGTCCGCGGCCCGGAAGGCCAGTGGAACACCGCCGCTGATGTGCCGCTGGATGGTCTGGTTGACGCAGTATTCCACGCCCTCATAGACCAGCTTTTCCTGGTCGGCCGGTGCGGGCTCCGCCGGTTCATAGCGCACCCGCAGAGCGTCGGCCAGGATGGTGCAGGGACGGCGGTGTTCGTCCAGATGGGGCAGGCAGCCGCTGACCAGCAGCTTGCCGCCGGCGGAGGCATACCGGGCCAGGGCGGCCTGGGTGTCAGCGGGCATGGACGGGCTGCTGACCACCGCCATGGCCTTCCAGCGGGACATGGCCTCCGCGTCCATGGCCTCGTAATCCACAACCTCCGGGGTGAAGCCCGCCAGCTTCAGGGCGAAGAAGGCCTCGCGGCAGGCGTTGGCGGTGGAGGTCCAGATCAGGCCCGGCGTATGGGGTACGCCCAGGGCGATGTCGCAGCGGTTGGGGGCGGAAAACACGCCGAAGTTGTCCCGGATTTCCCTCAGGGAGCGGCAGATATCCTCATAACTGGGGGCGGTGCTGCCGTCCTTGCGCACCGGGGCCTGCCAGTTGTGGGCCGTGCCGAAGAAGCCCAGGCCCGGCGGATTTTCGCCGGCGGCAAAGAGGTACATGTTGATGCCCCGGTAGCCGGCGGCAAAGGCATAGATGTTCCAGATATACAGCTCCGGCCCGTAGACCTGGGGATAATCGTTCCAGTATCCGCACTCATGCTCCACAATCCAGGGAGGATTGGCCAGCATGGCCCGGGAATAGGAAGCGCCGTACTCGCAGAAGTAGACGCCCTCCTTGAGGGACAGGTTGCCGAAAAGGGAATAGTAGCAGTCCACGCCCACGTTGAGCCAGGGGTTCTGCAGCTGGTTGTCATAGTGCAGGGAGATGGCCTTGGGATTGTAGGCGTTGTGGTACAGGGTCACCTCCGGCGGCAGGGGGCTGAGATAGCTGCGCAGCCGCTGGAAGTACAGGGGATAATACCAGGTGTAATAGAAGGTCCGTTTTTCCAGCTCGCAGCGCTTGGGATCTGCGGCGGCCAGATGATGGGGCTCCACCTGGATCATGGGAGGCAGCGGCGCGCCGTAGGCCTCCTCCAGGGCGGCCTGGGTGCCGTACCGCCGGCGCAGGTAGGCCGGCAGCAGGCCGTCCTCCTGGCCCACGCCCAGAGTCAGGGGGTTCTCGTCCATATGGTCGTCCCCCGGGATTTCGTTGCACAGCTGGAGCATCCAGACGTTGCCCTTGGGTGCCAGATAGGGTTCAATCTCCGCCCGGACTGCCCGAAGCCACCGCTCGGCACAGCGGAGGAAATCCGGCGCCTGATGGGAGGCGTACCGGGTAAAGCCGTAATCCGTATAGGCCCCATCGGCATATTTTTTCGGATGGGCCTGGGGATACCTGGCGGTGAACCACTGGGGCAGGCCCAGATCGGATGTTTCGGCGTAGACATAGGGGCCGGGCCGCAGAATGGCGATCAGTCCCTTTTGAACCGTCAGGTCGATCCAGGCATGGAGGTCATGCTCCGGGGCCAGGCGGCCGGTGAAATCGAACACGCCCTCCTCCGGTTCATGGACCAGCCAGGGAACGTAGTAGGCCACAGCGTTGCAGCCGGCCTCCACCAGCCGGTCCAGAGCAGTCTCCCAGAGGCTGCGCTTCATGCGGAAATAGTGAATCTCGCCGCAGAGCAGGGGCTGGGGACGGCCGTCGATGAGAAATTCTTCCTTTGTGATATGAAAATCCATGGTGTCCTCCCGAGGTCAGTCGGCCTGCAGCATGGCGTCCAGCAGATAGGTGCCCAGCAGATTGTTGGGCAGCAGCAGAGGCTGCTTGCCTTGGCCGCCTTCCAGGCGCAGGGTGGTGGCATAGATCCGGCCGGCGCCATAGCCGATCCGGGCGATATAATCCTGGGCCGTCCAGTTGCGGCAGTCGTAGCGGCGCATGACGGGCCGGTAGTCCTGCAGCAGCTCCGGCGGGAACTGGGAGAATTCCAGGGCCGTGTCCGTGGTGACGCTGAAGAACCGCAGGTCGTCCATCCAGCTGTCGCAGGGCAGCTGACTGAGGAACGACGGGTAGCCGCGCCAGACCATGCCCTCCCGCCAGAAGGGGCAGGAGCGGACGGGCAGACTGCCCTGGCCCCGCTGCACCAGCACCACATGACCGCCTGCCGCCGCGTAGGACAGCACCTCCGGCGTCAGCCGGGCGGTGAGAACGGCGTCGCAGCCGGTGACCGGCGCGCCATCGGTCAGGCGCACCCCCTCCAACAGAGTCTCCCCCCCGTCGAACTGTCCGGCAGCGTCCAGCACGCCCACCCGCAGGCCGGGTTTCCGGCGGGGCGGATAGAGGAACACGGGCCACTGATTCTCCACAGTCTGGCCGCAGCCCTCGGCCTGCACCTGCAGGGTACAGGAGACCGGCGCCGAAACCTCCGGCAGCCGCAGCCGCAGGCAGGCCAGCTCGTCCACGTCGCCGGGAACCACGGCATTTTCGGCGGCCAGCTCGCCCTGCAGCAAGGTCTGTCCGCCCTGCACCAGCTGATAGCGCAGGGTCACGTTCTCCATGGTCTGCCCGCCGAAGTTGGACAGGATCACATGGAGACCGTAGGAGGCGCCGCCGGTAAAGTTATAGCGTTCCCGGTTCTGCACCCGGTCGGCGCCGATCCAGATTCGGGTCAGATCCCAGGCCGGGCAGAGCACCAGATCGTCGTTGCTCTGGCGGAACACCGCCTGGTCATATTTCGGCTGGCCGAAATCGTCAAACAGGCCGTTGGCGCACAGGGGTACATCCCGCAGGGAGGTGATGTTGTAGCCGCTGATCATCTTTTCGGCCCGGGTCATCTCCAGGGTGGTCTTGCGATGAACCATGGAGTGGCAGGTGGAGCGGAATTGCTTCTCCGCCAGCTCCTCGGCCAGGTCATCGGCATGGAAATTGGTTTCAAACTGATCCGCCGTGAAATCCGGCTTGAATTTGCACAGGGGATTCTGATGGGGATCGGCGGACTCCCAGGGCAGGTGCTCCAAGCCCTGGCGCTCCCGGACCTGACGGAGATCCCGCAGGGCGTCGCTGTCGCAGAATTCGCCGAACATCCAGGGCTTCCGGCAGCGCCAGGTGGGCGTGAAATTCTCCAGCAGCGGCTCGAAGTAGGGCAGATCGGCGTAGAAATGATAGTCGTTGAAGTCGGCAAACTCCTCGGCAATGCCGTCGTAGCACTCGCCGGAGCCGGAGTTGTCCTTCACCAGGGTGTCGGTCTGGGCCTTCAGGAGCTGGTACATCTCGCTGAGAATGGCGCTGTCCACGGAAGCATTGAGCTCGCAGCCCAGGGATGTGATCAGAATGGAAGGGTGTCCCGCCAGCTGGCGGACGATGCGTGGATACTCCCGGCGGATGCGCTCCGGCAGCTGCGGCGTCACGTCCGGCAGCCACAGGGGCAGCTCCACGCTCTGCACCATGCCCAGCTCGTCGGCCATGGCCAGATAGGGCTCCCGGGGAATGTACAGGCAGTGCTTGACGGTGTTCATGCCGTAGTCCTGCATGCCCTCCAGCTCCGTCCGGATCTGCGCCTCAGAGGGATTGGGGATGATGATATCGTCGTAATAGCCCCAGTGCAGGCAGCCCCGCAGGAAGATGGGCTGCCTGTTCAGCAGCAGCCGGGGTCCGTCGGTGTGGACGGTGCGGAAGCCCATTTTCTTTTCCAGAAGCAGCGTCTCGCCGCCGCAGTGCAGGGCGGCACGGTAGGAATACAGATTGGGGGCCGCCGGGCTCCACAGCAGAGGTGCTTCCACCTGCGCGGCCAGAGAAACCGGCTCGCCAGGGGCAAAGGTTCCGCCGCTGGTCAGCACACAGGCGCCGTCAGGAGCAAACAGGGAGAACTCCAGCCGGACGGGCTCCGGCACATCGCCGAACAGGCCGCAGACAAAGCGCAGTCTGCCGTCCATGTCGCCGGAGGCGTAGTGGTATTCCGGTACCGGGCCGGCGCTTTCCAGCAGCGCCACATCGTCCCAGGGGCCGCCGAAGGTATACTGAACGTCGGGAATGAAGCCGGAGAGCACCTCCCGGACGGGATAGCGGTCCCCGCTGTCATAGCCTGGCTTCACCACCCGGACCAGCAGCCGGTTCTCTCCCGGCTACACCAGGTGGGTGATATCCAGCAAAAAGGCGTCCCACATGCCCTCGTGGCTGCTGGCGGGCCGGCCGTTGACGAAGACCTCGCAGGCATAGCTGACGGCGCCGAACCGGAGGAAATAGTGCATCTGCTGCCGGGGCGACACGGAGAAGGACGTTTCATAGTCCACCGGCTCCGCCAGATCCTTCCGCTGCGTATACCGGTCGAAGCAGCCGGGGACCGGAAGCGCCTGACAGGCGCCGTCCGGGAAGCGGACTTGCCAGATTCCGTTGAGTGAAATGGTTTCCATGGGCGAACCTCCGATTGATTCTTTGTATTATCCCTTGATGCCTGTGGACGCGATGCTCTCCTGCACCTGCTTCTGCGCCAGGGCGTAGAACAGGATACCGGGGAGGATGACCACGACCAGAGCCGCGAAGGTATTGGTATAGTTATAGGAGAACATGGAGTTGAACAGGATGGTGACCACCGGCAGGGTCCGGTTCTGGGGAGAGGAGATCAGCAGGTTGGCATAGTAGAATTCATTCCAGTTGTTCAGCAGCATCAGCACGCCGGCGGTCACAATGCCGTTGCGGGCCAGGGGGAGGTTGATGTGCCAGAAGGTGCGGAAGAAGCTGGCGCCATCGATGGTGGCCGCTTCGCTGAGATCCTGGGGCACCGCCTGGAAGGCCGCCTTCAGGATGAACATGGACATGGCCATGCCGCAGGACAGGTTGACCAGAGCCAGGCCCGCCAGCTTGTTATACAGGCCCATTTTGATGATCAGGGTGAAGATCGGCTGGGTGCGGGCATGGGAGGGAACCAGCATGGTCATGGTGAACAGGGCGTAGAACAGGTTCTTGCCGGGAAACTGGTAGCGGGCGATGACATAGGCGCCCAGGGAGAAGATGATCAGGGCCAGCACAGTGGGGATGATGCTGACCAGCAGGGAGTTCATGGTGTAGGTCAGGAAGTCATATTTTTCGAACAGATACTGGTAGGCGCCGAAATCAATGGAGGAGGGCAGCACAAAAGGCCCGTTCATGATCTGTCTCTTATACACATCTGACGCTGCCGACGATATGC
>CAMBCW010000009.1 GCA_945864925.1 uncultured Clostridia bacterium | reverse complement strand
ACACACTGCATATCGTCGGCAGCGTCAGATGTGTATAAGAGACAGCTCCATGACCTGCTGCTTCAGATCTTCGCTGATCATGGCGTTGCCGCCGTATTTGATGACCAGAATTTTTCCGTTATATTTCCGGATATAGGGCAGTGCTTCCACCAGAATTTCTGCCCGATGCTGATTGGACACGTCCATATGCTTCCCTCACGTTCTGTAATCGCCGTTGATTTTCACATAGTCATAGGTCAGGTCGCAGCCCCAGGCGGTGGCCTGGCCGCTGCCGTCGTGGAGGTCAATGACAATCTCAATTTCCGGCTCCAGCAAAATCTCCTTGGCCAGTTCCTCGGAGAATTCCACCCCGGCGCCGTCCATGCACACCAGCACGGAACCCTTGGCGGACCGGAACTGTACCTCCACTTTTTCCACATCCACGTCGGCGCCGGAATAGCCGATGGCGCACAGGACGCGGCCCCAGTTGGCGTCGGCGCCGAACATAGCCGCCTTGGTCAGGGAGGAGCAGATGACGCTCTTGGCCACGGTTTTGGCGGCCGCCTGGGTCTTGGCGCCGGACACCTGGCACTCCAGCAGCTTGGTGGCCCCTTCACCGTCGCCGGCAATGCAGCGGCAGAGGTAGACTGTCACGGTGTTCAGCGCCTGCATAAAGGCGTCAAAGGCGGGACCTTCGGCGGTGATTTCCGGGTTGCCGGCCATGCCGTTGGCCAGGACTGTGACCATGTCATTGGTGGAGGTGTCGCCGTCCACGGAGAGCATGTTGAAGGTGTTCTGTACGTCGCTGCGCAGGGCTTTATTCAGCATCTCCGGGGAGATGGCGCAGTCCGTGGTGAGGAATACCAGCATGGTGGCCAGATCGGGATGAATCATGCCGGAGCCCTTGGCGATGCCGCCAATGCGGCAGGTCACGCCGTCCACGGTAAAGGAGACGGCCAGCTCCTTGCGCTTGGTGTCGGTGGTCATAATGGCCTCGGCGGCTTCGGCACTGTGGTCGCCCAGACCCTGTACCAGGGCCGGAATGCCGGCTGCAATGGGCGCCACGTCCAGTCGCTGGCCGATGACGCCGGTGGAGGCCACCACCACGTCCTGAGCCGCCAGGCCCAGCTCCGCAGCCAGGAGGCTGCACATGGTCTCGGCCACTTCCACGCCGTCGGCGTTGCAGGTGTTGGCATTGCCGCTGTTGCAAAGGATCGCCTGGGCCTTGCCGTCGGCCAGATGGGCTTTGGTCACGGCGATGGGGGCGCCTTTGACCAGATTGGAGGTATAGACGCTGGCGGCGGAGGCCGGAACCTGGGAATAGATCAGCGCCAGGTCCCGCTTGGTTTTATGACGGCGGATTCCGCAGTGGATGCCGTTGGCCGTGAAGCCTTTTGCAGCGCATACGCCGCCGGAAATGATGTTCATAGAATAACCCTCTTTCTTCAGGATAGAATCTCTGTGTATTTACAGCGCCAGACCTGCGGTTGGGTCGCATCCCAGCACCAGATTGAGACATTGAATGGCTGCCCCCGATGCGCCTTTGCCCAGATTGTCGTAGCGGGCCAGCAGTAAAATCCGTTCTTCGTTGCCGCAGACCGTCAGCTCCATGGCGTCCTTGCCGCTGAGCCCAGCGCCGGAGAGGAAACCTGCCTCGTCCATCTGTTCCCGGTAATGCACCACCGGTCCCGCATACCGCGCCCCATAGAGGGTTCGGATGTCATCGGCTGTGACGCCGGGCGCCAGATCCTCCCGGAACAGGGGTACCGTCACCACCATGCCGGAATAGAAATCGGACACGATGGGGCAGAAGATGGGCGCCTGGTGCAGTCCGCAGATTGCCTGCATCTCCTTGAGATGCTTGTGATTTTGCGTCAGGCCATACTGCCGCGGCGCTTCCAGCAGAGCATCCCGTTCCGCGGCCTGATATTGGGCAATCATCTTTTTTCCGCCGCCGGAATAGCCGGTGATGGAGTGGCAGGTCAGCCGGGCGTCCGCCGGCAGCAGCCCTGCCTGCACCAGGGGCGCCGTCAAGGCGATAAAACCGCTGGCATGGCAGCCCGGAACGGCGATTCGCTTGGAGGTGAGGAGCTGCTTCTGGAACTTGGGTCCCAGTTCCGGGAACCCATAGGCCCAGCCGGGCTGCGTCCGGTGGGCCGTGGAGGTGTCCAGCACCGTCACATGGCTGTTCTCAATCAGGCCGACCGCCTCCCGGGCCGCCTCGTCTGGAAGGCACAGAAATGCGGCGTCACTGCTGTTGAGCGCCTCCCTGCGGGCGGCAGGATCCTTGCGCAGCGGTTCCGGCAGGGTGATCAGTTCCAGGTCCTCCCGGGCGGACAGCCGCTCAAAAATCCGCAGGCCTGTGGTGCCGGCACTGCCATCTATAAAAACTGTTTTTGGCATGATAGGTCCCTCTCAACTGATAAATATGCACTTATAATACGACTATATTCACTATTTTTCAAGTTATATTCGAAAAATTTAGTATATTTATCCGTATTGCACAAAGTGGGACCGACCGGGCTCCGGCGGCTTGGGCAGTTTCCTGCCTCTGCGGCGGGGTTGCTTTCCGCGGGAAACTCTGATATCATACGGATACCATACAAAGGAGGATTTTCTCATGCAGAAAACGAGACTTCGCAGCTATGCCAAGCTGATTGCCCGCAAGGGGTGTAATGTGCAGAAGGGCCAGGACGTGTTCCTGTATGCCGAGCTGGACCAGCCGGAATTTGTGGCCATGGTCACCGACGAGCTGTATAAGGCCGGCGCCCGGAAGGTCTTTGTGGATTTCAGCTATCAGCCCCTGGAGAAGTTCCATGTGCGCCACCGTTCCGTCAAATCCCTGTCCACGGTGGAGCCCTTTGAGGAGGCCAAGCTGCAGTATATGGCGGACAAGCTGCCCTGCCGGCTGTATCTGGCGTCCGAGGACCCCGACGGTCTCAAGGGCATGAATCTGGAGAAGATGACCAAGGGCCAGCAGGCCCGCTACCCCATTGTCAAGCCCTACCGCGACCGGATTGAGGGCAAGCACCAGTGGTGCATTGCCGCTGTGCCCGGCGCAGCATGGGCCAAAAAGGTATTCCCCGGTGAGTCCAAGGGCCGCGCTGTGGAGAAGCTCTGGGAAGCCATTCTCTCCACTTCCCGGGTGGATGACGATCCCCTGGCGGCCTGGGACGCCCACAACCAGGACCTGTCCGACCGCTGCGCCTATCTCAACAGCCTGGGCATCGAAACGCTGGAATACCACGCCTCCAACGGCACCAACCTGACCGTGGGGATGATTCCCCAGGCCCGGTTCTGCGGCGGCGGCGAGACGACCGACAAGGGCGTGTTCTTCAACCCCAACATCCCCACGGAGGAGTGCTTCATCTCTCCCATGCGGGGACAGGCGGAGGGCATTGTCTATTCCTCCAAGCCTCTGAGCTACCAGGGCCAGCTGATCGAGAACTTCTGGTTCAAGTTCGAAGGCGGCAAGGTAGTGGAGGCCCACGCCGAAACCAACGATGCGCTTCTGCAGAAGCTCATCAACATGGACGAGGGCGCCCGGTATCTGGGCGAATGCGCCCTGGTGCCCTATGACAGCCCCATCAACAACACGGGCCTGCTGTTCTACAACACCCTGTTCGACGAAAATGCCTGCTGCCATCTGGCCATCGGCATGGGCTACGCCGATACCATTGAGGACCACCATAATAAAACCCTGGAGGAGTGCCGCGCCCTGGGCATCAATGACTCCATGGTGCACGAGGATTTCATGATCGGCACCCCTGATCTGGAAATCCTGGCCCACTGCCGCGATGGCAAGACCGTTCAGATTTTCAAAAACGGCACCTGGGCTTTCTGATTAGCCCATAAAAAAAGTGTGGGATGCGGCAGCATCCCACACTGAGCGTGTCGAAAAAGTCTTTTCGACACGCTTTCGTTTCAAGCAGGCTTGAAACGATCAGGACTTGCATCGGGCTGCGCGCACGCCAAAGGCGCACACTTGCCCGATCATAGGTCAAAATTCCAGGCGCATGTCCCGGAATTTTGAAGATTGTGACTTTATTTTCCCGCCTGTGGGCGGGAAAACTCTGCGAGGCCACCAGATTGGAACCTGGTTCTGTCTCTTCCGGCAGAGGGTTTTCCGACAGTCTGAGTGTGGGATGCGGCAGCATCCCACACTTTTTGTTTTTTATCAATGATGGAACAGCCGCATCCCGGTAAAGGCCATGACCATGTTGTGCTGGTTGCAGCATTCGATAACCAGATCGTCCCGGACAGAGCCGCCGGGCTGGGCGATGACGGTCACGCCGCTTTTCGCTGCCCGCTCGATGTTGTCGGGGAAGGGGAAGAAGGCGTCGGAGCCGACAGCCACGCCCTTCAGGCTGGCCAGATAGGCCCGCTGCTGGGCACGGGGGAAGGGCTTGGGCTGCTCGGTGAAATACTTCTGCCAGTTGCCCTCGGCGATGACATCCTCATAGTCCTCGGACAGGTAGACATCGATGGTGTTGTCCCGTTCCGGCCGGCCCACGGTGGGCAGGAAGGGGAGATTCAGCACCTGGGGATGCTGCCGCAGATGCCACAGATCGGCCTTGTTGCCGGCCAGGCGGGTGCAGTGGATCCGGGACTGCTGACCGGCGCCCACACCGATGGCCTGGCCGTCCACGGCATAGCACACGGAGTTGGACTGGGTATATTTCAGCGTAATCAGGGCCACCAGCAGGTTCAGCCGGTCCTCCTGGGTGAGGTCCTTGTTCTCCGTGACCATATTGGACAGCAGGGCGTTGTCGATGCGGAAATTGTTGCGGCCCTGCTCAAAGGTGACGCCGTAGACCTGCTTGACCTCCTGGGGAGCGGGAACGTAGGCGGGGTCGATCTGCACGATGTTGTAATTGCCCTTGCGCTTGGTCTTGAGAATGGCCAGGGCCTCATCGGTATAGCCGGGGGCGATGACGCCGTCGGAGACTTCCCGCTGGATGAGCCGGGCGGTGGTTGTGTCGCAGACGTCACTGAGGGCGATCCAGTCGCCGAAGGAGCTCATGCGGTCGGTGCCACGGGCGCGGGCATAGGCGCAGGCCAGGGGAGAGTCGTCCAGGCCTTCCACGTCATCCACGAAGCAGGCCTTCTTCAGTTCCGGGGACAGGGGACGGCCCAGGGCAGCGGAGGTGGGGCTGACGTGCTTGAAGGAGGTGGCGCAGGTCATGCCCGTGGCTTCCTTCAGCTCCTTCACCAGCTGCCAGCTGTTGAAAGCGTCGAGAAAATTGATATAGCCGGGCCGGCCGTTCAGAATGGCGATGGGCAGCTCGCTGCCATCGGCCATGTAGATTTTCGCGGGCTTTTGATTGGGATTGCAGCCGTATTTCAGTTCAAATTCCTGCATGGAACAACATCCTTTCTTGAATGTGACGCAACACCGTAGGGCTGGGGCAAGCCTCCGCTGTAGGAGACAGCGCCGTCATGGCGGCGGGGGCAAGTCCCCGCCCTACGAGTGTTGGGTGTTATTGATGCTTGTTGATCATCCGGCTTTCGGCTTCGCCGGTGACGGGGTCCAGGTAGCGGACGTAGAGAGAGATCTTGTTGTTTTCGTTGAGACTGCTCCACAGCATCTCAGTGAAAACGTCGATATCCGCGGGGACGGCCATCCGGCGGGGTTCGCCCTGGAAGGTGGGGATGGGATTGCCGTTTTCCTCGTAGGTATGGATCAGATGGCCCAGGCCCTTTTTGGCGGGGTAGGTGAAATAGTGCCGTGCGCAGTCGGAGCCTTCCGCATCCACGCTCTTGAGGATACTCAGCTCATAGGTGAAGTCCGCCTGGCCCAGGTGGAGAATTCCGCTGATTCTGGGGGTGAAGTTGGGCATATCCGGCTCAAAGCAGCGGGTCGCCAGGGCTGTTTGGAAGCTGCCGCCCTGGAGCAGGTAATCCCGGATGGTGTCGGTCTGGTCGCCGTTGGTGACGATGACGTCCCGGCCTACCACGCGGATGGGGGCATAGATGATGAGGCTGGGATCCTCCACCTTGCTCTCGTCAAAGGGGTGGATGATGACGTCGGTGCCTTCCTCGGTGAAGATGCGGTTGCGGCTGTTTTCACTGCGGCCCATGATGAAATAGGCCAATACGGCGCGGCCCTCGGGGCTGGTCCCCAGAAGCACGCCCCGGCCGGGGTACTCGTTGCCGCTGAGATAATCTGCGGCGCTGTGAACCTGATAGATGTCCATGCTTGTCACCTCAACATAAAAATAAGGGCAGTCCTGCTGCATGCAACAGAACTGCCCAGACGGTCGGCGTTACTATTACTTCCGTTCCCCTGTGGTGCTCCACATTTCCGTCAGTCGCGGAAGCCTGATGGCTTCATCTTAGCGAAAAAAACTGCGGCTGTCAAGGAATACTTGACTTTTTTGACGGTTTTGTTTAGAATACGCGGAGAATAAGAGAAAGGGAGTGCGTTTCTTATGAAATATTCCACAAAATGGCTGGTGCGGACAGCGGCGGCCCTGGCACTGCTGGTGGCGCTGCAGGCCGTGACCAAGGCCGGAGGCCAGCTGCTGACAGGCTCCTGCGTCAATCTGCTGCTGGCGGTGTGCGCCGGGGTTCTGGGGCTGGGCAGCGCCGCTGTGGTGGCGGTGGTATCGCCGTTTCTGGCCTATCTGCTGGGCATCGCGGCCAGTCCCATCCTGGTGGTGCCGGGCATCGCTGTGGGCAATCTGGTCTATGTGGCGGTGCTGGCCGGTCTGGCGAAGCTGCTGAAAAAGAAACTGCCCCGGCTGTGCTGGTTCCCCTGCGCTGCTGCGGCGGCTGTGGCCAAATTCGCCGCTTTATATCTGGTGGTGGTGAAAACCATTGTGCCGGCCCTGGCGATTCCGGCGGAAAAGGCGGCGGTTCTCAGCAAGACATTCTCCTATCCGCAGCTGGTGACGGCCCTGATCGGCGGCATGCTGGCCGCGGTGGCGATCCCGCTGATCCAGAAAGCCGTAAAATAATAGCGATATACACAAAAATGTACAACTGAAATTGGACAAAATAGAAAATATTTGGTGAGTATTTCAGCCGGTACTGCGGTATACTGATAGCCGAAATTTTGAGATATTTGAAGAGGAAAATCATATGTCCATTTTGCTGTCTGTTTCTATCGCCATGTTGGCCGGCCTGCTCATGACCCGGGTCATCAAACCTCTGAAGCTGCCTGCTGTCACGGCCTATCTGATTGCCGGCGTCCTGATTGGTCCCTATTGCTTGGGCGCCCTGCATGTTCCCGGTGTGGGCTTTACCTCCTCGGAGGCGGTTTCATCCCTGTCCCTGGTGTCTGAGGTGGCGCTGGGTTTCATTGCTTTCTCCATCGGCAATGAATTCCGCCTCAATGACCTGAAGCATACAGGCCGCCAGGCAGCTGTCATCGGAGTGGTGCAGGCTGTGGCAGCCACGGCTTTGGTGGACGTGGCCCTGGTGGCGCTGCATTTCGTCATGCCGGAGAAACTCTCTGTGGCCCAGGCCATCACCCTGGGCGCCATTGCCACGGCTACGGCGCCTGCCGCCACCTTGATGGTGGTGCGGCAGTATAAAGCCAAAGGCCCTCTGACCAGCCTGCTGCTGCCTATTGTGGCGCTGGATGACGCGGTGGGCCTGGTGGTATTTGCCGTGTCCTTCGGCATTGCCCGGACCTTGACCAGCGGCACGGTGGATCTGATTTCGATCCTGGTGAATCCCCTGGTGGAGATTGCGGCATCGCTGTTGCTGGGCTCTGTGCTGGGCTGGCTTCTGACCCAGTTGGAGAGACTGTTCAACTCCAATACCAACCGCCTGAATCTGACCATCGCCTTTGTATTTCTGACGGCGTCTCTGGCGATGCTGGAATTCCAGGTGGGGCCGGTGACTGTGGGCTTTTCGTCCCTGCTGGTGTGCATGATGCTGGGCACTGTGTTCTGCAACCTGTGTCCCTTGTCCCATGACCTGATGGAGAAGGCTGATAAGTGGACGTCTCCGCTGTTTGCCCTGTTCTTTGTGATCAGCGGCGCGGAGCTGGAACTGAGCGTCTTTGCGGATGTGGCCATTGTGGGCATTGGTCTGGTGTATATCCTGTTCCGCTCCCTGGGCAAGTATATCGGCTCCTACTGCAGCGCCGTTTGGACCAAATGTGCGCCGCAGATCTGCAAATATCTGGGCATCACCCTGCTGCCCCAGGCCGGCGTGGCCCTGGGTATGTGCATCACTGCCCGGCAGTTGGGAAGCCAGGGGGACCTGATCCGAAACATTGTGCTGTTCTCGGTGCTGGTCTATGAGCTGGTGGGTCCCATGCTGACGAAGATGGCATTGACCAAGGCCGGCGACATCCAGCCGATGTCGGAGGAAGTCAAAAACCGCCGTCAGACCAAGCTGGCTGCAGCGGAAGCCCGGAAACGGGAGACAAACAATTAAGCAACGTAAAATTGCCCGTATATCGAAGTTTTTCAGCGGTTTGGTCATCCATATCCGGAGCGCGCCCTCGTATCTTCTGGAGAGAGGATACGGGGGCGCGTTCCGGTCTTTATTGGCTGTCAATGGCCCGGTAGATTTTCTGCAGCAGCGCCGGGTGCAGTTCGGCGTAGTTTGGCAGGTAGTTGATGAGATGCTGGGCGTAAAAGATGGAGATATGGCGTTGCGGTTCAATGTTGGCTGTGGCGCCTGCAGCGCCGTCCCAGCCAAATTCGCCCACGGGCACTGTACTGTCGTCCAACATATGAACCCGGACGCCCAGTCCGTAGCCCTCGGTGACGGGCTTCATGGTGTTGTGGTAGTCCTCCAGCGTGGCTCCCTGCAGCTGATTGGCCGACATCAGGGCGATGGATTCCGGCGTCAGGATTCTGGCGCCTGTGCGGCCCACGCCGCCGCAGGCCAGGGCGTCCACAAAGAGAATGTAGTCCTCCACCCGGCAGCAGATTCCGGCGCCGCCGGAATCATAGTTGGGCGTCAACTGATAGGTGTTGTCCTTGTCACAGGGAAAGATGATTTGCTTCTGGTCATGATAGCACAGCTGCCCGGGCATGTTGGAGAGCGCTTCCTTTCCCGGATGGAAGGTCAGGCCGGAGATACCAAGCGGCCTTGCAATGTGATCCAGGACGTAGTCGGAGAGCTGCTGGCCGGAAACTGCTTCCACAACTGCGCCCAGGACATCGTGACACATGCTGTAGCAGAAATGAGTTCCGGGATCAAAGGCCAGCGGTTCCCGGCACAGGGCGGCGATCATCTGCTGGGTGGAGGCCTGATTCCGGCTCTCTTCCTTCATTTTTACCAGGTTGGGCAAAGTGAGATCGTAGGTAAACCCGCCGGTCATGGTCATCAAGTGCCGGATGGTGAGTACGGTTCGGGCCGGGCGGATCGTCTCGCCGTCCCGCACCGTCAGATAGGCGCACTCGGGCAGATATTGGGAAACGGGATCGTCCAAATCCAGCTGACCCTGTTCCCGAAGCTGCAGAACGGCAGTCATGGTCATCAGCTTGGTGCAGGAATAGATCCAGTACCACTGGCCGCCGGTCAGAGGGATGGTCTTGTCGTAGTCGAGGAAACCGGCGGTGTGGTGGTAGAGCAGCCTGTGGTCCTGAAAGACCATACATTCGCAGGCTGGTACCCCAAACCGGGCATCCACCTGGTTCAAAAACTCCGTAACTTCCTGGAAATTCACAGCCATTCTCCCTTTCCTGTCAGAATTTTCACTTCCAGAGGCCGCAGAGTGACGGTTTCGCTGCCCAGTGGGAATGCGCAGCCGTGCGTGCTGTTGTTAAAGAAGAAGCGGTAGACGCCGCCGGGACCGGAGCGGGTGGTGAGTTCCACATTCCGGGGCAGTACTTCCACCATGGAAATCTCCTGCTCCCGGAAAATTTCCAGCAGCAGCGCCCGGTAAAGGGCCTTCTCTCCTATGGTACCGATGTAGTAAGCCTGCCCTGCGCCGAATTGATTTCGGGTAATGGCCGGCGTGCCGGCATAGAACCGGTCCGCATAGCGGGCCCAAACTGCCGCGGTTTCCGGCACCAGCAGATCGCACCAACCGGAGATGGTATAGGTACCGCCGTGAATGGTGGTCAGCTGCTGCCGGGCCGGACCGATGGCATCTGTTTCTGACACGCAGCAGCCGCAGAGGGCGCGGAACGCGGTGGGAAGCGGCTGCCCCAGGATACAGTTTCCATTCTGATCCTTGACGCCGCTGCGGTTGGTCAATACCACGGTGCCGCCGTTCCGGGCGAAGTCCTCCAGCTGGGCCGCCACGGCAGGATTTGTAATGAAGTGGGTGGGCACCAGAACCACCCGGTAGCCATCCAGGGACGCGCCTTCGGGGAGAATATCCAGGTTGACACCCAGATTCATGCAGGCGTCGTGGAACAGCCTCAATTGGGTCCAATAAGCAAATCCCTCGGATTGGATCTGGTTTTTCAGCCCAAACTCCTGATCCGCCGAATAGAGCAGGGCCACCTGGCTCCGAATCGTGGTATTGTCCAGCGCAGGCAGCTGCTTCAGGCGGCGGCACAGACCGTCCAACTCCGCCAGGCGGCGGTTGGGTCGGTTGTCGTGATCCAGTATGCCGTAGCAGAACATCTCTGCACCGGTGCAGGCCGTCCGCCAACGGAAGAAGCTCAAAAGATCGGCGCCATGGGCCACGGCCTGCAGCGCATATCCCTCCAGCATACCCGGCTCCATGGCAGGGCTGATGGGGCCCCAGCAGCCCAGGGGGCCGCCCAGCTGTTCCATAATCCAGAAATTCTTCTGCTTGAAGCTGCGGACGAAGTCCAAGGCAAAGGCGTTGGAGGTCAGGGCTTCCGGGTCCTCCGGCAGGCGAATGGGCGGATAATTGTCGTAGCTGGCCACATCCAGGGCCTGGAATTCCTGATGGAAGTCCGGCAGATTGGCACAGAAGCAGCTGTTGGTGGTGATGATGGCATTTGGGTCAAAGGCGCGGATGATGTCACACTGGAACCGGACATAGTCCGCTGTGCAGGCTGCACCATAGCGCTCATAGTCCAGCATCCAGGCGGGATTGTGCCAATTCGGCAGACAGTCGGGGGCCAGAAGGGGCTTGATTTGATCCCAGCTGGAGTATTCCCCGCTCCAGACCACGGTGCCCCAGGCTTGGTTTAAATGCTCCAGGGTACCATATTTGGCCCGTACAAAGTCCTGAAAGCCTTTTGTACAGGTGGGGCAGGTGCAGTGGTTGCTCTCCAGCTCATTGTCCAGCTGCCAGGCAAAAATCTCAGGGCGGCCCGCATAGCGGCGGGCCATCTCTTCAATGATTCGAGCGGCATAACGGCGGAACACCGGACTCAGCATACACCGGTGGCCGCGGATTCCCAGATCCGTGGGACGTCCGCTGCGATCCCATTGGACTGTATCGGGATGATCGTGGTAGAGCCACAGGGGGGCGCAGTTGGTGGGAGTGCCCAAAATGACCCGCATACCGTGACGGGCCATGACTTCAATGGCGTCGTCCAGCCAGCTGAAGTCAAACTTCCCATCCTCCGGTTCCAGGCGGCTCCAGGCAAACTCGGCCATGCGGACTGTGTGGACGCCCAATTCTGCCATTCTGGCCGCATCTTCCTCCCACATAGCCCGGTCCCAATGCTCGGGGTAATAGTCGATTCCGATTTTAATCATAGATGTTTCCTCGTATGGCACTTATGTGCCCCGGGCACATAAGGCGTTTCTGTTTAAGCAAGCGCAATCTGGCAGCCGGTACCCACCTGCTCCACCTGGACGGATTCGATTTTGCCTGTCAATTTTACGGTAATGGTGTTGCCGGTGCGGCAGGCTTCCGCAGTCAGAACTTCGTGACCTTCGGTGTCACAGACGGTGCGCCTGGCTGCAGCGCCGTCTTGCAGGTTGTAAATCCGCAGCGTCAGGCCGTCTGTATAGTCATAGTCGGGCCGGTCGTCGCGGCTGCCCACGGGCAGGATGGTATTCTCCCGCACAAAGACCGGCAGGGAGAAAAAGTCATGCTGATCCCGGCGCCAGCCGCCGCCGAACACTGTCTGGCCGGACAGCAGGTGCGTCCAGGCACCCTGGGGCAGATAGTAATCCACCACGCCGTCCTCCCGCATGACGGGAGTTACCAGAATGCTGTCGCCCAGCATATATTGCCGGTCCAGATCCTCGCAGCCCAGGTCGTCAAACTCCAGGAGCATGGCCCGCATCATGGGTACGCCGGTCTGGTGGGTCTCCACCGTCTGACTGTAGAGATAGGGCATCAGGGAATTCTTCAGCTTGGAGAAATAGCGGCAAACCTCCACTGCCTCCTCGCCGAAGAGCCAGGGAACCCGGTAGGAGGTGGAGCCGTGGAGCCGGGAGTGGGAGCTGAGCAGGCCGACGGCCAGCCAGCGCTTATAGAGGTCCGGCGTCGCCGTGCCCTCAAAACCGCCGATATCATGGCTCCAGAAGCCGAAGCCGGACAGGCACAGGCTCAGGCCGCCCCGCAGGGACTCAGACATGGACACATAGGTGGAGTTGCAGTCGCCGCCCCAGTGGACCGGGAATTTCTGACCGCCTACGGTGGCGCTGCGGGCGAAGAGACAGGCCGCCTGCTCGCCCTTGACCTCCTGAATGGCCTCAAAGACAACCTTGTTATACAGATAGGTATAGTAGTTATGCATCCAGACGGGATCACTGCCATCATAATAGACCACGTCCGTGGGGATGCGCTCACCGAAGTCGGTCTTGAAGCAGTCCACGCCCTGGCGCATCAGCTCCCGGAGCTTTCCCTTATACCACTCCACGGCTTCGGGGTTGGTAAAGTCCACCACAGCCAGGCCGGCCTGCCACAGATCCCACTGCCAGATGTCGCCATTGGGCTTTTTCAGCAAATAGCCCTTTTCTGCAGCCTCATCAAAGACGGCGCTTTTCTGGCCCAGATAGGGATTGATCCAGACACAGACCTGCAGGCCCTTGCTGTGCATCCGGGCCAGCATGCCCTCCACATCGGGGAACATGTGCTGATCCCATTCAAAGCCGCACCACTCGTTCTCCCGCATCCAGAAGCAGTCAAAGTGGAACACCCGCAGGGGAATATCCCGCTGGGCCATGCCGTCCACAAAGCTGTTGACCGTGTCCTCATCGTAGGAGGTGGTGAAGGAAGAGGTCAGCCACAGGCCGAAGGTCCAGGCAGGGGGCAGGGCTGGACGGCCGGTGAGGGCCGTATAGCGGCTGAGGACGCCCTTGCGGTCCGGCGCGCCGATGACGATAAAGTCCAGCCGCTGACCGGGGACGCTGAATTGCACCTTGGTGACCGCCTCGGAGCAAACCTCGAACGACACGGGGCGGGCCTCGTTGACCAGGACACCGTAATTGCGGTTGCTGAGATAGAAGGGAATATTTTTGTAGCTCAGGTCGCTGGAGGTGCCGCCGTCCTCATTCCACATCTCCACCACCTGTCCGTTCTTTACAAAGGGAGTGAAGCGTTCGCCCAGGCCATAGAGCTTCTCGCCCACGTCCACCTGCAGCTGGCCGCGCATATAGGGGCCCTCCGGGGTGGAGATATAGCTGAGCATGGCCGAACCATAGCGGCTGCCGATGTTGGTCAGCTTGTGGTCCTTGTAGTAGTAAGTAAAGCCGCAGGGATCCTTTTTTTGGATGACCAGACGGGTATCGCCGGAGGAGACGGTGACCAGATTTCCCTCCTCCTGGACCTCCAGCTCCAGCCGCTGGTCGTCCAGATCAAATTTGGGATACTTCCGCCGGTCGCCTTTGAAGTGGACGGTCTGCAGGCGCATGGCATCCCTCTGGGGCGCTGTGATGGTCAGCTCCTGGACGGGACCGTCCATACTGCGCTCGTCTCTGCGGTATGGCACCACAAACAGATACAGCTCCCGCCGGTCCGCCGACAGCCGTACCTCGCGGATTTGCTCACAGTTATAGGTGGTATAGCCGGGCTTCATACGCCATTCACCGAGATTAAATTTCATAATTTCTTCCTCACTTTAGTGTCAGATTGCAGATATGTCAAACAGGATGATATGCCCGATGGACATAAAAATCAAGTTCAATTTCGGATTTATTCTCCGCCCCAGTCGCGGCCTCCGACGTGGAAACCGTCGTGTGCGGTGTTGTCCTGATCCAGCTTGCGGAAAATGGGCATGATGATCTGGCTGGTGGTATAGATCATCAGGATAGGGCCGCAGAAGATGCCGATGTAGGTGATCACCGGAGCCACCTGAGTGAAGAGAAGCACCTGGATGACCAGAATGCCGACCAGCCCCAGGGTCCGGACAAAAAACCGGATGCAGATTTTACGGGAATTGGACAGCGCCGTCAGAAGCTTATTTTCATAACGGGCTTCCAGGGGAAATACATAGAGATAATGCGCCAGCAGCAGGAAAATGACAACCAATCCCAGGATCAAAAAGCCCATGGGATTGTTCTCCAGCTTGTTGAACATCTGAAAATCCAGCCAGATGCTGTAGACAGCCGCTGCCAGAATCAGGGTCAGCGGGATGCCGTGTTTGAGATTATGGATGTAAGCGGACCAGAATTGAACCGTCATGCCGGGTTCTTCCCGGTCCTCCACCATTTTCAGCGTCACTGTGAAAGCCGCAATGGTGGACGTTCCGATGGTGACCAGGGGCAGACAGCCCAGAAGCCAGTAAAAATTCAGAATCAGCAGATTGGTCAGCTTGATTCCGGTGGTGATGATGGGCGAATCAATTTGCAGCTTCACAGCGGTACCTCCTGGAATTGAGAATGGGATGCAGGCGGTCAGTTCCGCCCTGCGGGCCTGGCCCCCGGAAGGGGGCCAGGTAAAAGCTTACTGCATGGCAAACTTGCGGGCGGGTTCGTTGCGGCACCATTCCACGCAGGCATCATAGCCATAGGCGTCGCAGTCGGCGCGCATTTTGGATACGATGGATTCAAATTCCGCGTCATCCTTTGCATAGATGGCATTCCAGGAGCCGTTCTTGATGGCGGTGATGACCTGGTTCCACTTCAGCTCCAGCTCGGCGTCGCGCTCGGGCTTGGCGTACTCAGAGACAACGGGGACGATAGAGTAGCTGACCTTGTTCAGATAGTCCTGGGTACCGATGGAATCGGTGTGCTCACGCCAATCGGCGTCGGTGTCGTTCTTGGGATCGCCCATCTGGCTGGCCCAGGTGGTATACTGGAAGCACTCACCGTCGGACTCAGGGTTCTCAGCGCCGAAGGCCCAGGAGGTGTTGTTGATCTGGATCTTGCCGTCGTTGAAGGTGCCGTCCAGGGTGTAGGTCTCGCCGGTGTAGGGAGAGGTCCATTCCACGCCGGTCAGGTCAGTGGAGGGATCGAAATAGCAGGTCTCGCCCAGGTCGGTGAAGTAGATGCCGCCGTTTTCATCAATGTCCCACATGAGACCCCGGATGCCGTACCAGATGGTCATGGCGCCTTCGGGGGTGTAGAGCCAGTTGATGAGCTGCATGCACTTTTCGGGATACAGGGTGTTGTTGCCGATGGACCAAATGCGGTCGCCGCCGCCGGTGCTCAGGCCGTAGACAATGACGCTGGCCTCTTCCGGAACCAGGGGCTCCATATACTTGTTCTCTGCCACATGGGTTGCGGTGTTAAACAGGATGCTTCCGGAGAAATCAAAGATAGAGAACAGCACATTGCCGTTGGTAACCTTGGGCATCAGCTGGTCGAAGGTCTGGGTCATGGAGTCGGGATCCAGCAGGTTGTTGCGGTACAGCTTGTTGAGGAACTTCAGCGCTTCCATATAGGGGCCGTCGGCTTCCAATGCGTCGTGGAAGTCGCCGTTGGAGGCGTCATACAGGCCGATGCCCAGTTCGTCATAGCCATAATAGGCGGAGGCCATGGCCTTGACGTACATGACCATGTCGCCGTCCCAGTCGGGCCAGAGGCTGACGCCGTAGGTGGGCTTGCCGTCATCGCCGGTGGGGCAGATGGCCTTCATCTGACCCAGTACGTCCGCCAGGTCATCCAGGTTCTTGACCTCGGGATAGCCCAGTTCCTTGTACAGGTCCCAGCGGATGCCCCAGTCATAGAAGAAGGTGTCGTGGGCGTTGGCCTGGTTGGTGACAGAGTGGCCGATGCCGTAGATCTGGCCATCACTGTTGATGGAGCGGTTGGCTGCCAGGGCATCAGGGAATGTCTCTTCGATGTAGGAGCCATAGGTGTGCAGCAGGTCCTCTTCTTCCCAGTCGAACAGCAGGCCCTTGTCCACAGCGGCGGCGTACTGATCGTCGTTGCTGCCCCAGGCGATGATGTCACCCAGGTTGCCGCTCTCCATACGGGTCTGATAGGCGCCGTTGGTGTCGGGGATGATGGTCAGGGTGATGTTGAACAGGTCCTTCAGCAGCGTGGCGCCCCAGCCGGACTGGGCGCCGGACCAGTTGGCCAGCTGGCTGAATACCGTCAGATTGATTGTCTCCTCATTGTTCAGCAGCGGGTCGTTGGCAGGATCGGCAGCAGTGTCGGGGGTACTGGCGGCGGGGGTCTTGCTGCTGCCACAGCCGGCGAACACCGGCAGAATCATGGCCAGGCAAAGCACCAGGCAGAGAATGCGCTTTTTCATTTTGTACTTCCTTTCATGTCGATATCCAATCAACCCTTCACGGCGCCGAGCATCATGCCCTCTTCAAAGTAGCGCTGCATAAAGGGATAGACCAGCATAATGGGAATGACGGTGACCATGGAAATGGTATATTTGATAACCTTGTTGTTGAGCATACCTGCGCTGGCTGCGCCGCCGCTCTGCATGGCGTTGGCCAGGTTGGAAGAGCTGTTCAGGTAGACCCACAGACGGTGCTGCATGGTATACAGCTGGGGGCTGTTGGACATGAGGATCAGAGAATCCTGCAGGGAGTTCCAGTTGCCCACAGCACCGAAGATGGCGATGGTGGCCAGAATGGGCTTGGACAACGGCAGGATGATTTTGGTAAAGACCTTCATGGCACTGGCGCCGTCAATGGTGGCGGATTCCTCCAGAGAGGCGGGAATGGACTCAATGTAGGTCTTGACCAGAATAATATTGTAGGGCGCCACGATGCCGGGGATGATGTAGCCCCAATAGTTGTCCGTCAGGCCCAGACCCAGCATATTCAAATACCAGGGAATGGTTCCGGCGTTGAAATACATGGTGATGACCAGGGCGCGGTACCAGAAGCTCCGGTTCCACATCTCCCGCTTGGTGGTCAGGTAACCCGCAAAGGCAGAGGCCAGAACCATCAGGGCTGTATTGAGAAGGGTGCGGCTGACGGTAACCAGGACGGAGTTGCCGAAATCCTGCACATCCTTCAGGGCGATGTAGTTGCTGAAGTGGATGCCCCTGGGGATCAGGGTGATCATGTTGGCGCCAACCAGTTCGTTGTTGGAAATGGTGTTGATGAACAGATAGTAGAAGGGGAAAATGCACAGCAGCGTGAAGATAGAAAACACGGCGATATTGATCACGTTGAAGGTCACGTCCCCCACCGTTGCACGGTAGTGGGCGCCGGATTTATTTTTAGCCATTTTTCCGCCCTCCTTAAATGATGCTCTCGCCGCTTAGCTTCTTGGAGGCTGTGTTGGCTGTGAAGAGCAGGATCACGCTGATGATGGATTTACACATACCCACCATGGTGGACATGGGGATCTGTCCGTTGACAATACCAAGATTGTAGACGTACAGGTCCAGAACCTCGATGCTCTGGGCGTTGATGGCATTGGAGAACACCAGGTACTGCTCCATGCCGTTGGACAGGACATTGGCGATGCTCATCAGCAGCATGACGAAGAAGGTGGGCATCAGCTGGGGAATGGTCACATTCCACATCTGCTGGAACCGGCCTGCGCCGTCCACCGTAGCGGCCTCGTAGAGCACCGGATCAATGCCGGTGATGGAGGATATATAAATGATGGCGCTCCAACCAAGCCCTTTCCAGGTGCCCCACAGCCACATTTTGAGCCACATGTGGCTGTTGCTCATCAGATAGTTGTTATTGGCGTTGAGGCCCAGAATATTGTTCAGGAAGTTGTTGATAAAGCCGTCGGTGGAGAAGATAGCCAGAGCCACGGCGTAGATGATCGCCCAGCCAAGGAAGTTGGGAACCGTGGTAAAGGTCTGCACCACCCGGCGGAATTTCCGGCTGGGGACCTGAGTCAGGAACACAGCGAAGATCATGGGCAGCCAGCTGGTGATGATGCTGATGCCGCTGAGGGCCAGCGTGTTCTTGATGACCCGGAAGATGTCGTTGCGGGTGGCTTCGCTCTGGAACAGATAGGTGAACCACTTGAAGCCCACAAAATTTTCCATGGTCAGGTCGCCGCCGGCTTTGTAGTCAAAGAAGGCATAGCGCCAGCCCCACAGGGGCAGATAGGAAAACACAAAGGCCAAGGCCAGAATGGGCAGGAACAGCAGGAACAGGTGGTATGTTTCCTGCATTGCCATCTTGGGCTCCAGAGCAGCCTGGCTCTTGCGGTCCAGGGCCAGCAGCACCAAGGTTGAGACCAGTGTGACTGCCGCCAGCACTGCATAGAGCCAGAATCCGCCGGGGACATTGGCCGGAACCCGGTCGTTGTTGGCCGCCACAATCTGGGTATAGGCCATGAACAGGCCCACCAGGCCGCCGGCCATCACAACAGAGCCGGCCAGGGGGAAATACAGGCCGTAACGGCGCATTCTGCGGTTGCCCACCGACATGCAGCCGCCCACGGCGCTCAGAACAATGCCGAGAATGAGGACAATGCTGGCGCCCATGATCAGAATAAAGGTGGATTTCTGCACCCACCCGCGCATCAGGGCGCGCTCCAGCTGGCTGACCAGCGAGGAGTAGGAGATACTTGCAGTAAACAGAGATACGTTGCGGTTGATGGCTGTGGTGATCCGTCCGGGATTGAAGCCTGGGTAGAAGATCGCAGCACAGGCCAGCAGGATGGCAACGCGGTGCAGAATATACAGCTTGCTGCCCGGCGTTTTCACCGCTGCCTTTGTTTTCGTGCTTGTCATAAGCATCCCTCCAAATCTCTTTTTTGGCGGTGCTCGGTCGCTTCCAACCTGCCGCGCAGGCCGTGTCTCTTTCCGGCGTGGCTGGGAAGAGCCGTGACCGTGGCTGTGGCAAAAAGCGAGAGCGAAAACGTTTTCGTTCTTGGGGATACGCCATCTTCGCAGCAGCTGCCCCGCCGCCGCTGCTGCGTCTTGTCAGGCCCCCGGGCCTTCCTCCTTTCCGATTTGAACTTGCCCCGTTTGTTATAGCCGGATTACCATGCTGTGAGCGCCGCCGTCTCTGGGATAGTTGATGACTCCAGATGCGGGTGCTCCATCCAGCACATACGTTGTATCCGGGCCGGTCCGGAAGCGACGTCCATCGCTGACGACCTCCACCTTAAGGCGGCTGTCCGCCAGGCGGATGGTATAAGACATGCGTTCCCGGCCAGGTACCATGATTGGGGTCAGGGTGATGGAATGTTCCGTCACATCTGCGCCCAGGAATTCGTAGATGGCAAGGGTCAGCCAGGAGGCTGTGCCGGAAAGCATGGGGCCGATATTTTCGCAGGTTTCGCTGTTGTTGTACTGGGTGCAGAACCGCGGATTACCCTTGATGGTGAAGGGCCGGTCCATGGTTCCGTAGGGCACGGTGCGGTCGATCATGAAGAAGGCCAGTTCCGCCAGCTCCCGGGCCAGAAGCTCGTCCCGGACTGCCTTGGCAGCCTTCAGAGAGGCCACGGTAGCCATCATGGCCGCGTGCTTGAATACGCCGCCGTTTTCCCGATCCCCCGGGAAATAGAGGGCCGTGCCGGTGTTGACTTTCAGCCGGTCAAACTGCACCAGGGTGCAAAGCTTCAAGCCCGCTTCGGTTTTCAGGTGCTTTTTCACTATCTGCAGCATGGTGCGGATCTGTTCCTCCGTGGCAACGCCCGCCAGGATGGACCAGCTGTAAGAATTGAGGAAATAGCTGCCGTCGAGATTGGGATCCAGGGAGAGTCCGTCACCGCCGGCGCCCAGATAGGTATAGCCGCCCTCCCGGTTGTCGTTGATCAGGCAGCGGGCAAAGAAATCACCCTTCCAGGCATTTTCTTGCATGCTGTCATAGACATTTTTCGAGATCTCCGCGGCAAACCGGCCGTCGGCCTCCCGGCCGATCAGGGGCGCCAGCTCCGCCACGGCGTCAGCCGCAATTTTCAGCAGACATGCGTTCATGGCGCTTTCGCACAGCTCGTTTTCCCAGGCCGCGCCGTAGGCCTGGCCTTTCTCGGCCAGCTGCCGGCGGTAGCGCCGCTCCTTCTCCGGGCCTTTCAGGACTTCCCGGTCCAGCTTCAGGGTATCGTTCCAGTCGGCCTTGTCCAGCAGGGGCAGTCCGTGCTTGCCCACGGAGATTTTACCGCTGTAGGTCAGGATGGCCAGAAGGGTTTCCCACAGGGGGCGCTTGCGGTCGCTGCCCGCCATGGGATATTCCTGCAGGAGGAAGTCCCTGTCGCCGGTGAGCTTCACATAGCGGTATACCGCCTGCACCAGCCACAGTTGGTCGTCGGAGCAATCGCCAGGCTCCTTGCCGGCAAAGGTGAAATCGTGATACGCAAAGCCCATCTCAAAGACGTTGCGCACCCAGTTGGACAGCAGTTCATGAACTAAATCGTTTTCTCCCATGGCGCACAGATAATACATGGAGGCGTAGATATCCTGAATCTCCCGGAAACCGATCTCCCGGTAGGATTTCTGCGTCCAGGCAAAGGCCCGGGATACATAGGTCTGATAAAGCACCTGGAAGGGCAGGTTGTGGCTCACATAGGCTGTGAACCGGGGATCGCCGGTCTCCGGCGTCAGATAGGCGGGATACCGGTTCCAGAAGTCCACCACCTTCTGGAACGTGGCGTCCAGGGCGGCGGGCGCCGCATACTTGGTCAGCAGGCAGTGCAGGGCTTCGTCGAAGGGCGCGTCAGCATTGCCGTCGGTCTCCAGCATGCCCACAAATTCATCCACCACAGCCGTCCCGCCGGCTGCCACGGAGAAGGTTTTGCCCATGGCAAAGAAGGGGGCCATTTTGCGGTTATACCGGCTGGGCAGATGCCCCACCAGCTCCGGCTGGGCTAGGGAACCGCTGCCGATGAAATCAGAGAGGCTGGCACAGAAGGAATCCATGGTCTCGCCGCCGCACAGCAGAGCGGCAAAACGCTTATAATTCTGTTCTTCCTTGGGCTTGTGGTGCAGGGTCAGGGCGGCGGGCTGGCTGCCGTCGTAGAACACCTCGCTCTCCACCACGACATTGGCATAGACCACGTCGTTGGCAATGGTGGACGGACCGGCGATGCCGAACATGCCGGTCATGACGATCTTCAGCGTCCGGGGGCGGTCCGTCAGGTTGGTGATCTCCACCCGCTGGGCCTCCACGGCATTGGGCATACCGGGCTCCTGGGGCAGAATAAAAATCGTGCGTTTGATCTCCAGGCCGCATTCCGTCCGGTAGGTGATGATGGAGCGGCTCTGGGAATGGAGACAGCTGGCCTGCGTCACATTGCGGGTCACGTCAGCGGAGTAGAAAATCTGCCGGCCGTTCTCGACCAAATAGAACTGGCGGTTGGCAGGTTCCCCGTTTTCCTCCAGCTGCAGCACGCAGCGGGTGGCCAGGACCTGCTGGCCGCCGGTGGCCCGGAAGGAGCCGCGGCCCAGGGCGTCCAGAGCGCTCTTGGGCGTAGTGACCAGGGGATAGGGATAGCCCGCCCGGTTGCCCAGCAGCAGATTCACGGGATAGTGAGGTCCCACGGGATAAGCCTTCAGATCCAGCAGCAGTTCGCCCTTGTCGTTGAGCTGGCCGGGGCTGGCCATGACCCGGTCATAGACCTCCAGGACGCCCTGAGCCACAGCCTGAGGTACATCACCTGTGCCGCTGTGGCAGACGGACCGCCCCTCCAACCAGAACAGATGGCTGCCGGGCTGCTCCTCCAGCCAGGCCGCGACTTGGGCGTGATTCATCAGATAGGCACAGATGGGCGCCTCAAAGGGCAGACCCGCAAATCCCAGAACCGAATCCCGGGCAGCAGAAAGAAACTCTGCGTCGGCTGTGCCGCGCGCTGCGTCCTGGCCGAAGGTCTGGCGCAGAACCTGGATGGCTGTGACGCTTTGGGTTCGCGCCTGTTCGTTCCGATAGTGCATAGTCATGTTTCCTCATTTCTCGCTCGTTAAATCCTTCACCGTGCCGCCGGGGAGTATACCGCCTGCAACGGTGAAAAGCTGCGGTATATAGAATTTTGGCGCTTCAATGGCACTGATCAGCTGTTCTGCAGCAATACGGCCGATCTCCGCGGCATTCTGCTGATAGGTGGAGAGACTGGGCCGAAGAATGGTGGCCATGTGAATGCCGTCATAGCCGAAGCAGCTCATATCCTGGGGAACACTGAGGCCCTGGCTTTCCAGCTCAGTGAGGCCGCCCAGATAGGAGATATCATCGGGATAGAGAATACAGGTGGGCCTGTTCCGGCACTGGAGCAGCTGCCGGGTGGCCAGCCCGGAGTCTCTGGGCTCATGGAACCGGGCGGGGAGCACATACTCATCAGGCACTTCAATGCCGCAGCTCCGGCAGCCCCGGTAGAAGCCCGCCAGACGTTTGCGGGTCAGATCACACATTTCGCCGTGGATGAAGGCGATCCGCCGGTGGCCCAGACCACAGATGTGGTGGACAATGGCTTCCATGCTTCCCACGCAGTCACTCATAACAGCGGTCCGGCCGTTGAACACCTGGTCGATGGATACCACCGGCAGTTCGCTCTCCACCAGCCGCTGCACCTCGCTCTGGAAAAAATTGTCCTGGGCGATAATCACGCCGTCGCACTGGCGCTGCCGGGCGTGCTCATAGTAGCCCCTGCCGGAAGCGTGCATATTGCTCAGAAAGGTGATGTCATAGCCCCGGGCCTCAGCCGTGTTGCGGATGGACTCCAGCACCAGGGAGAAGTATTCGTGGGTCAGGCAGTTCTGAAACAGAATGCCGATATTGTGGCTCCGGTTGGTTTTCAGAGTCCTGGCAGCGGCATTGGGATAATATCCCAGCTCCCGGGCGGTGGAACGGACCAACTCCGCTTTCTCCTGACTGATGCCTGGCTGATGATTCAGCGCCTTTGACACAGCTGCCACCGACACACCGCATTTTTCAGCAACCGGGTTTCCCAGGTATAATAAAACGCAAAAGAGCGAAAACGTTTAAGTTAACGGAGGAACACCATGAATCACCAAGCCAGCAGAGTGCTTTGGTACCGGCAGCCGGCCAGAGACTGGAATGAAGCCCTTCCCCTCGGCAGCGGAAGTTTGGGCATGATGGTCTTCGGCGGACGGGAACGGGAGACGCTGCAGCTCAATGAAGAGAGCCTGTGGAGCGGTTATCCGGCGGATTGGGACAACCCGGATTGCCGCGCACAACTGCCAGCCATGCGGGAACTGCTGTTCCAGCGGCGCTATCGGGAGGCCCAGGAACTCTGCAGCCGCTATCTGGTCTGCCGGGGGCAGGGCAGCGACGATCCTTACTATGGCAGCTACCAGACTGCCGGAGAACTGTACATCGACACGCCGCCGGTACCGGCGGATGATTACGTCCGCAGCCTGGGCCTGAACACTGGCCTGGCGCAGACCCGTTTCGGCCCCATTCGGCGGCGGCATCTGACCTCCCACCGCTATCAGGTCACGGCCAGCCTCCTGGAGGGGGCGGACTGCTATGATATTTCCTTTGCCCGGGAAAATGTACAGATCCGCTGCGATGGACATACGATCACCGCTTTCGGCAGCAATCCGGCCATGGATTTCTGCACCGTCATCCAGGCGAACACCGATGGCTGCGTGACCGCAGGCGGCAGCGGCCTGCAGGTGCGCGGCGGCAGCTATTTGCTGCTTTGGACATCCACGGCCACCTCCTACCGGCGGGATGAAGCGCCGGAGGCCTTGTGCCGGGCCAGGATCCAGGCTGCCGCTGGTCTGGGCTTCCTGGCTGTCGCCGCGGATGAAGGCCGCTGGATGGCGGAAGCCATGGGCCGCTGCGGGCTGTATCTGCCCTGCAGCCCGGCGGCAGCCGCTTTGCCTACGGATCAGCGGCTGTCCCAGGTGCAGCAGGGGCAATCTGATCTGGATCTGTGCCGGCTTTACTTTGACTATGGCCGCTATCTGATGATTTGTTCCGGCTGGGGGCGGCTTCCGGCCAACCTGCAGGGCGTCTGGTCCAAAGACCTGTTCACGCCCTGGACCGGAGACTATCACACCAATATCAATGTACAGATGAACTATTGGTTCATCGATGCAGTGGGTCTGGGTGAATACGGAAATTCCTTTTATGACTACCTGGCCTTTTTGGCGGAACATGGCCGCCACACCGCCGAAACAATGTATGGCTGCCGCGGGTGGGTCATCCATACCCTGACCAATCCCTGGGGGTTTACGGCGCCGGGGCAGGATCCGGCCTGGGGCAGCTTCCTGTGCGCCGGGGCCTGGTGCTGCCGCCATCTCTATGAACACTACTGCTACACCGGAGACCGGGAATTTCTGCGCACCTTCTGGCCGGTGATTCACGACAGCGCCCTGTTCTACCGGGACTTCCTGGTGACGGATCCGGAGACCGGCTATCTGGTGACTGCTCCCTCCAATTCCCCGGAAAACAGCTATCTGGACCCCCGAACCGGTGAAAAGACCGCTGTGACCCTGGCACCTACCATGGACAATATGATTTTGCGGGATTTATTCCGCATCACGCTGGCCTGCGCGGAAACCCTGGGGGAGCAGGACGAGTTGATCGAGGCACTGCCTGCCGTACTGGCCAAGCTGCCGCCCACCAGAATCAGCCGCACCGGCGGCATTGCTGAGTGGATTGCGGACTTTGAAGAGTACGAGCCGGGGCACCGGCATATTTCTCAGCTCTACGGCCTGCACCCCGGTGTGGAAATTACGCCGGATGGCACGCCGGAACTGGCCCGGGCTGCGGCCAAAACCCTGGAGCGCCGCCTGTCCCATGGCGGCGGACATACCGGCTGGAGCCGCGCCTGGATCATCAATTTCTATGCCCGGCTGCACGATGGCGCCGCAGCCGGGGCCCATCTCCAGGCGCTTTTGGCCCAGAGCACCCTGCCCAACCTCTTCGATACCCATCCGCCCTTCCAGATTGACGGCAACTTCGGCGCCGCCGCAGGCATTCTGGAAATGCTGGTCCAGAGCCATGAGAACGTCATCCGGCTGCTGCCGGCCCTGCCGCCGGATTGGCCTGAAGGCCATCTGGAAAATATCTGTCTCCGCGGCGGTTTTCGGATCTCCTTCTCCTGGAAGAATGGCAGAGTCACAGAGGGAACTCTTTTCTCCACCCAAGGCGGTACAGCCCGGATTTTGATGAATGGACGAGAAACCGTCATCCCAACCGAGGCAGGAAAATATTGCACTTTTAATTAGCGCTAAATCTCAATTATCAATCAAATGAGGTGTTTTGATGCAATACGGCTATTTTGACGACGCACGGCGGGAATATGTAATTACCACGCCTGCCACGCCGCTGCCCTGGATCAATTATCTGGGCAGCGAGGATTTCCTCGGCATGATCTCCAATACCGGCGGCGGCTATTGCTTCTACCGGGACGCCAAGCTCCAGCGGCTGCTGCGCTACCGGTATAACGCGGTGCCCGGCGACGAGGGCGGACGGTTTTATTACATCAAGGAATCCGGCAAGCCCGCCTGGAACCCGGGCTTCCTGCCCACCCGCACGCCCTTGGACCGCTATGAGTGCCGCCACGGCATGGGCTACACTACCTTTGACAGCGCCAAGGATGGCCTGCGGGTACAGGCTGCTTTCTTTGTTCCTCTGGGCGAAAATTGCGAGCTGCACGACCTGGTGCTGACCAACGAAACTGATACAACCAAGACCATCCAGATCTACGGCTGCATGGAGTGGTGCCTGTGGAATGCCGTGGACGACGCCCAGAATTACCAGCGGAACCTGAACATCGCGGAAAGCGAAGTGGAACCCGGTGTGATCTATCACAAAACCGAATACCGTGAACGCCGGGACCATTACGCATTTTACGGCGTCAATGTCCCTGTCCAGGGCTTCGACACGGACCGGAATACCTTCCTGGGCCACATGGGCGACTGGTCCGACCCGCAGCTGGTGCGGGAGGAGCGTTCCGCCGGTTCCCGGATCACAGGCTGGTATCCCATCGGCTGCCACCGGCTGGACCGGACCATCGCCCCCGGTGAATCCGTCCGGGCCACCTTCATCCTGGGCTACGGCCAGAATCCCCGGGATCAGAAGTTTATCGCACCCAACGTCATCCGCAAGGACACGGCCAAGCGGGTCATGGAAAAATACGCCTCCTTTGAGGCCGTGGATCAGGCCAAACAGGATCTGGCCGCCTACTGGGACGAGCTGCTGGGCAAATATCAGCTGGAATGCGGCAATGAAAAACTCAACCGCATGGTCAACATCTGGCACCAGTACCAGTGCATGGTGACCTTCAATATGAGCCGCTCCGCCTCCTACTATGAGACCGGCACCGGCCGCGGCATGGGCTTCCGGGACTCCTGCCAGGACCTGTACGGCTTCGTCCACATCGTCCCCGAGCGCGCCCGGGAGCGGATCATCGACATCGCCTCCATCCAGTTTCCCGACGGCTCCACCTACCACCAGTATCAGCCTCTGACCAAGCGGGGCAACGCCGACATCGGCGCGGGCTTCAGTGACGATCCCCTGTGGCTGGTGGGCGCGGCCTGCTGCTATGTGAAGGAGACCGGCGACTTCACCATTCTGGACCATCCCACCCCCTTCAACAACGCCCCCGGCTCCGAGGTGTCTCTCATGGAGCATCTGCGCCGCAGCGTGGGCTTCATCACCTCCCACCTTGGCCCCCACAAGCTGCCCCTCATCGGCCGGGCCGACTGGAACGACTGCCTGAACCTGAACTGCTTCTCCCGGGAGCCGGGCGAGAGCTTCCAGACCTTTGACCCCTCCGAGGGTCCCGTGGCCGAGTCCGTATTCGTCGGCGGCATGTTCGTGAAGTACGGCACGGAGTACGCCAACCTCTGTGCCCGCCTGGACCTGGAAGAAGAGGCAGTCCAGGTCCGGGCCGCTGTCAAGGACATGGAAGCCGCCATTCTGAAGGACGGCTGGGACGGCCAGTGGTTCTTGCGGGCCTATGACGCCTTCGGCAACAAGGTCGGCAGCCATGAATGTAAAGAGGGCCAGATCTACATCGAGCCCCAGGGCTTCTGCGTCCTGGCCGGCGTGGGCAAGGACAGCGGCGAGGCATTGAAGGCCATGGAGTCCACCCGGGAACGGCTGCTGGGCCGCTACGGCGTGGAGCTGCTGGCCCCCTGCTACACGGAGTATCATCTGGAACTGGGTGAGATTTCCTCTTACCCGCCCGGGTTCAAGGAAAACGGCTCCGTCTTCTGCCACAACAACCCCTGGGTGGTCTGCGCCGAAGCGGCCTTGGGCCGGGGCAACGAGGCCTTTGACATCTATCGCCGAATCTGCCCGGCGTATCTGGAGGAAGAGAGCGAGGTCCACGAGACCGAACCCTACGTCTACTCCCAGACCGTCACCGGACGGGCCTCCGGTAACCCGGGCCACGCCAAGAACAGCTGGCTCACCGGTACCGCCTCCTGGACCTTCCTGTCCATCAGCCAGGCCATCCTGGGCATCCAGCCGGACTACGACGGCCTGCGGGTGGTCCCCTGTATCCCGGATGAACTGACAGAATACACCGTCCGCCGCCGGTTCCGGGGAACGCTGTATGTGATTCATGTCCGCCGGACCGGAAGCCGCTCCATGACCGTAAATGGGAAGCCCGTGCCCGGTGATCTGGTTCCGCTGTGCCCGGAACAGGCGCAAGTGAATGTGCAGGTCACAGTATAAACGGCATCCAATCGGAAGGGGCCTTGTTCCGGGAGGTTTCTGCACCGGGCGATCCGCTCCATCTGCCTGATTTCCGAGTGCCCAGTCTCTTTATC
>CAMBCW010000008.1 GCA_945864925.1 uncultured Clostridia bacterium | reverse complement strand
CCCGGGGCAGCTCAAAGCGCTCCAGCTTCAGCTTTTCCTTGCAGATCTTGCGCATTTCAGCTTCGATCTTCTCCAGATCCTCCTGGGTGAAGGTCTCCGCGCTGTCCAGGTCATAATAGAAGCCGTTGTCAATGGCCGGGCCGATGGCCAGCTTGGTGTCAGGCCACAGGCGCTTGACGGCCTGAGCCAGCACATGGGAGCAGGTGTGCCAGTAGGTCTTGCGGTACTGCTCGTTTTCAAAGGTGTACAGGTTTTCCTCGCTCATGATTGATTTGCCTCCTTGTAATTTGGGGCGGTAAAAAACAAATCCCACCCCTGATGTGTTCAGGGGTGGGATACAATTGTATTCCACGGTTCCACCCTGCTTGCAGTCCCGGAGGACTGCCGCTCGTCGCCTCTGTAACGGGAGGGCCCGGCGCCTCTTGTTTCGAAGCGCGGCTCGGAAGTGGTAAGCACCGCAGTCTTTGGCAGCTTCTCTTGCAGCCGGTGGAGAAGCCTCTCTGGGCCGGTTTTGCGGGCTCGTATCTTCGTCTTCGCCTGTTTTCCTGCACAATATAACACGTTTTTTTCCGGTTGTCAAATCATTTTACCGTTGTAATATTATGTGAACCATTTTGTAATCTTTTTCAAGATATAGTGGGGTTTCTTTCAGCGTTCCGGGCAGATATTGTACTGTTTTTTTAAATGGCGAATTATCTGTAAACCTGATAAAAGTTGTCGAAATTCCACTTTTATTGCCTATGACTTGACTTTTTTAAAATATTTGTTATAATACGCATATCCAGTACACGATCCGTTCGGTCTGTAACCATTCTGTAACAGCTTGTTATCTTTTATTCTATCCGATCCAAATGGGAAAGGAGGTATTCTGATGCGCTATGTGAAACAGCTTATCACGGGGCAATCCCCCCAAGCAGCCTTGCTGCGCTGGGTTGCCATCACCGTGGTCCTTGCCATTACCACTCTGTATTTGTCCCTGCCGGCCTTTGCCCAAACCAAATACGTCATCACCGACGGCGATAACGTCATTGTCTGCATGTCCAGCAGCACGGATCCCGCGGTTGTCATTGAAGAAGCTGGGCTGCAGTTGGGCGAATCAGACACCTACACCACACAGACAGGCAACGGGGTTTCCGAAATTACAATCAACCGGATTCAGATGATTACCGTCCAGGAAGGCAGCGAAACCATTGTCGTTGGCTCCTACGGCGGTACGGTGGCTGATGTTTTGGCCTCTCTGGATATCACGCTTTCCGACTCCGACGTGCTCTCCTGTGAACCGGATACCCTGACCTACGACGGTATGACCGTCCGGCTTACCCGTGTGGAGCGGGAGATTCTGGAGTATGATCAGATTCTCCCCTATGAGACCAAAAGCTATGAGGACGTCTCTCTGGAGCCGGGTGAACAGCGAATCCTCATTCGCGGACAGGAGGGACTGGCCCATTGCCGTGCACAGATTCTCTATGAAAACGGCGAAGAAGTCCAGCGGAACATTCTGTCCCAGCAGGTAGTCACAGCGCCCACAGATGAGGTCATCCTCCACGGCATTGACCGCTCCGTCAAGGAGCAGGAGTACAGCGGCAACACGGGCTACCGCCAGTCCGACACCTCGCTGAAAAATGTCGTGCTCAACAGCGAGGGCGGCACCGTGCCCGGCACCAATCTGAGCTTCAGCCAGCTTCTGAGTTTCCAGGCCACAGCCTACTACTGCGAGCCCTGGGAGTCGGGCATCACCTTTACGGGAACGCAAGCCCGGGTGGGCGCCATTGCTGTAGATCCTGACATCATTCCTCTGGGCACGAAAATGTACATCGTCTCCGCCGACGGCGAATACATCTACGGCTACTGCGTAGCTGAGGACACCGGCGGGGCCATCCAAGGCAACATCGTGGATCTGTTTTTCAACACCTATGAGGAATGCATCCAATTCGGCCGCCGGGATGTGCTGATCTACATCCTGGACTGAACCGCCGCCAAATACGGACTGAACAAAGGCTCCCCTGCAATAGGGGAGCCTTTCAGCGTGTCGAAAAAGTCTTTTCGACACGCTATCGATCCAAGCAAGCTTTGATCGAAGGAGAACTTGCATCGGGCTGCGCGCACGCCAAAGGCGCACACTTGCCCGATGATGGTTCAAAATTCCTGGCGCATGTCCCGGAATTTTGAAGAGTTTAACTTTATTTTCCCGCCTGCGGGCGGGAAAACTCTGCGAGGCCACCAGGTTGGAACCTGGTTCTGTTGCTTTCGGCAGAGGGTTTTTCGACAGCCTGAAACATGCAGGGAATCGTACATTCCCTGCATGTTTTTCTGCTAAGTGCGTTATTTTTTCCGAATATCCACACTTCCCGAGACTGTATCAAAATCCAGCTCCGCTGGGGCTTTGCGGTCTCCCGCATCGTAGATCCAGGTATCCCGGTCCTCCGTGGTGGTGGGGAAATCACAGTGGAAGCTGCCGGACACTGTGTCCAATTCCGCTTCAAAGCTGCGCTCGCCGGGAAGTGCCAGCGTCAGACTGGCTGAGGTGCTGTCAAAAGAGAGCTCCTCCGGTGTGGCATCCAGATCGAGATTGCCGGAACCGGATATTGTGGAAAACTTCAGTTCTTTGACGACGGTGCCCGCGAAGGTCAGGCTGCCGGACGTGCTTTCAAATTCTGCCCGCTCCGCATGACCTTCAAAGGACAGACTGCCGGACGTGGTGCTGACATCCGCCTGACCGGCAGTGCCCGTAAACCGGACGCCGCCGGAGGTGGTATCGGCGGACAGCATTTCGCAGTCAGCCCATGCCTCCAGGTCGCCGGATGTGCTGTCAAACTTCAGATGGTCAGCAGCCACATCCGTGATGCGGACATCCGCCGAAGTGCCGGACACGGACAGCTTCTCCAGCCGGACCCCGCTGGGCACGCGCACCAGCAGATCCTTGGCGGGCAGATTCTGAAACTTCCCCGCTGCGCAGTAGCGGATGTGCAGCGTTTCGCCATCCTGCAGCCAGTGAAGCTGCCGGTCCTCCTCCAGATCTGCGCCCTGCTCCGAAAAGGAAACCGTGTCGCCGTCCCAGAGCTCCACCGTCACGGAGCCGGCCAGCCAGTCGATTTCCAGCTTCTGCAGCCGGTCGGCGGAAACCTCCGCGCCCCCGGCCGTGTAGCGGTCAGAGTTGGCATAGGTGAAGGTGCTGGAGCCGATTACGGCACCTGCCAGACCATCGGCCCACTGTTCCACACTGTTCTCCAGCTGATCCGCCCAGTTCTCCACGTTCTGTTCCACCTGGTCGGTCCAGTTCTCCTCCTTCTGCCGGCCGCCAAAGCTCCGGGGCGCATACAGGCCCAAGCACGCCACAATGACAATTGCCAGCACCGCAACACCGCCGATGACGCTGGCGGCAATCCAGCCGCTGCGGCGGCGATTGGTTCGCTGGGATTCCACCGGGCTCAATTCCTCCGTCTCCAACAGGGGACGCACATCCCCCAGATTGGCCACAGTCTGCCGGTAGGCCTCGTCCTCCGGCAGTCCGCCTGCCACCAGATCGTCATAGCGGTCCAGGGAATTCTGCAGGATTTCCTCCTCCAGTTCCCGGTTGTGCTGATTATTCGGTGCATAGCGGAACAGACTCCGCACATATTCCTTGAGCTTTTCACGCATCCTCGGTCGCGCTCCTTTCCAACAGACGGTCAATCATCTCCCGGGCTTCCTCCCATTCCTGCCGCATCTGCTGCAGGGTCTCCCGGCCCCGGGGCGTCATGGTATAGTATTTCCTTCTTGCGCCGCTTCTCTGGTCTCCCCAGTAGGAAGAAATCAGTCCGGCGTCCTCCAGCCGCTTAAAGGCTGTGTACAAGGTGGCCTCCTTCAGCTCATATCGCCCGCCGGAGGTCTCGGCAATGGTCTTGTTGATCTCATAGCCATAGCTGTCCTTCTTCTCCAGCAATGCCAGGATGATGGCGTCCGTATGACCGCGAATCAAATCTGCCCCGATGGACACGGCGTCGCCTCCCTTCCGATCATGGCCTCATTATACTTTTATATACCTCGCCTGTCAAGGTACCTCAAGATTAAAAGATCATGAGAAAAGAGCCTGCTGCAAAATCGCAATCTGCAGCAGGCTCTTTTTTAATCCGGGAAGACAGGATGCCGTGTCTTACTGCGCCGCATCCAGGACGATGCGGGTCAGAATTTCCACGACTTTTTCCATATCCTCCACCGGGATATACTCAAAGCGGCCGTGGAAGTTTTCGCCGCCGGTGCACAGGTTGGGGCAAGGCAGCCCCTCGTAAGACAGCCGGGCGCCATCGGTACCGCCCCGGATGGGCACCACTCTGGGCGTCACGCCGCAGGCCTCCATGGCCTTTTTGGCGTTCTCCACCACATACATATGGGGCAGGATCTTCTCCTTCATATTCCGGTAGCTGTCAGTGACGGTAATTTTCACCGTCCCGGCGCCATATTTTTCATTGAGATAGCGGCCGGCAGCCTCAAATTTTTCCTTGCGGATCTGGAATTTGGCCGCGTCATGGTCGCGGATGATATAGTCCAGGCGGGCATGCTCCACTTCGCCTTCCATGGCGGTCAGGTGGAAGAAGCCCTCATAGCCGTCGGTGCAGGCCGGCACCTCATAGGCCGGCAGCAGCGCGTTGAATTCCATGGCCAGCAGCGCCGCGTTGACCATCTTGCCCCGGGCAGAGCCAGGATGGATGCTCTTGCCGAAAATTTCCGCCCGGGCCGCCGCACCGTTGAAATTCTCATATTCCAGTTCGCCCAGGGCACCGCCGTCCACGGTGTAGGCATAGTCCGCACCAAAGCCCGCCACATCGAACAAATCCGCGCCGCGGCCGATCTCCTCATCCGGGGTGAAGCCGATGCGCACAGTACCGTGGGGCTTCCCGCAGTGGAGCAGCTGCTCCGCACAGGCCAGGATTTCCGCCACACCGGCTTTGTCGTCGGCGCCCAGCAGCGTGGTGCCATCTGTCACGATGAGCCGCTTGCCCACATGGGCGTCCAGGGAGGGATATTCCGCCGGGGAGAGGGCAATTCCCCTCTCTTCGTTCAGCACCACATCGCCGCCGGCATAGGGCTCGGTGATCCGGGCCTGGATATCAGCGCCGCTGGCGTCCGGAGACGTGTCCATATGGGCCACCAGGCCAATGACCGGCCCCTGACCCGTGGCAGGGACGGTACCATAGACGTAGCCATGTTCATCCATATGGGCGTCGGCAATGCCCATCTCCAGCATCTGCCGCACCAGTTCCTGGCCCAGGCGCTTCTGGCCCGGCGTGGAAGGACAATCCGGGCAGGTTTCATCGGATGTGGTTTCAAAACCAACCAGTTTCAGGAAACGTTCGCTTACATGCATGTGTGTCATGCCTCCCAGCTGTTATTGCCCTTAGTATACACGAAGATCCCGGAAAAGGCAACGTCGCAGTTTTTTTCGAATTTGTTCACAAACAATTTGCAATTTACGCATAACGCCAAAGTATAATGGAGAAAAGCGAAAATATGAGGGGATATTTATGGAAGGATTTGTGACGCTGGACCACGTCTGCAAGACCTATAAAAGCGGCGACATTGAGGTTTCCGCCTTACGGAACGCCTCGTTTACCATCGACAAAGGAGAGATTGTGGTCATCGTCGGCCAGTCCGGCGCCGGTAAGACCACGCTTCTGAATATCCTCGGCGGCATGGATACTCTGACCAGCGGAAAAGTGCTGCTGGAGGGCGAAGAAATTTCCGCCTACCGGGGAAAGCAGCTGGCCCGGTATCGCCGGGAAGAAATCGGTTTTGTATTCCAGTTTTACAATCTGATCCCCAATCTGACCGCTCTGGAAAATGTGGAGCTGGCCGCCCAGATCGTCAAGGATTCCATTCCTGCTGCGGAAGTCCTGCGGCAGGTGGGCCTGGGTGAGCGCATGTCCAACTTCCCCGCGCAGTTGTCCGGCGGCGAGCAGCAGCGGGTCTCCATCGCCCGGGCTCTGGCCAAAAAGCCCAAACTCCTTCTGTGCGACGAACCCACCGGCGCCCTGGATTATAACACCGGCAAGGAAGTCCTGAAGCTGCTGCAGGATCAGAGCCGGCAGAATGGTATGACGGTTGTGATCATCACCCACAACTCCGCCCTGACCGCCATGGCCGATCGGGTCATCCGCGTCAAATCTGGCGAGATCCGCTCCGTAGCGAAAAATGAACACATCGTTCCTGTAGAGGAGATCGAGTGGTGAAGTACGCAGCATGGAATAAGAACAACCGGCGGGAGCTGCGCAAAACTCTGGGCCGGTTTTTGGCCATTGTGGCCATTGTTGCCCTGGGCGTGGGGTTCTTTACCGGCCTGAAGTCCTCCCGGCCTGCCATGGTGCAAACCGGCCGGCACTTCTTGGACCGGATGAATTTCTACGATCTGCAGTTGGTTTCCACCATCGGTTTTGAGAAAGACGCAGCGGAAACCTATGCCAAGCTGGACGGTGTGGCCGCCGCAGAGGGAAGCATTTCTGCCGATATGCTGGTATCTGACGGCGATGAGGACAAGGTGTTCAAAACGCACTCTCTGCTGTCCTCCATCAACCAGGTGCAGCTGACTGCCGGGCGGATGCCCGAGGCCGCCAACGAATGTCTGGGGGATGACCTGTGCTTTACCGAGGAGGATCTGGGCAAGGTCTTCACCGTCGAACATCAGGAGGATTCCCTGTTCTCTCAGGACAGCTATACGCTGGTGGGAATCTGCAACTCCCCGCAGTACTTAAATCTGTCCCGCGGCTCCACCTCTCTGGGTACCGGTTCTGTCACCGGTTTTCTGTTCCTGCCCCGGGAAGGCTTTGATGCGGACTACTGCACGGAGCTCTATTTGCGGTTGGAGGGCGACCGGGAGCTGTTCAGCACCAGCTATACAGATAGTCTGGATGCCTGGGAGGCCCCGCTGCTGGCCATCATGGAAGAGCAGGGCAGTCAGCGGCTGGACCACCTTCTGGAGGAAGCCCGGCAGGAGCTGGACGACGGCTGGCAGGAGTACTATGACGGCGTCGCAGAATATGAAGCCGCCAAAGCCGACGCAGAGCAACAGCTGGCCGATGGCTGGCAGGAGCTGGAAGATGCGAAGCAGAAGCTTGCCGATGGCCGCAAGGAGTTGGAGGACGGCGAGGCGGAACTGGCCCGTCTGCAGGCAAACCCTTACAGCAACCCTCAGCTGGCCGACGCCAAAGCGCAATTGGAGGCCGGCCGCAAGGAGCTGGAGGACGGCGAGGCACAATATCAGGAGGGCAAAGAGCAGTATGAGGCCATGAAAATGCCCATGAAAGTCCTGATCTCCAAGGGGGAGCAAGCTCTCGGAACTGCCCAGGCCGCCCTGGACGCGGCAAAAGCAGAATATCAGAGCGCATTGGAAGCCTTCCAGCAGGCAGAGGCAGAAATCAACCGTCAGCAGGCGCAGCTCTATGAGCAGCTGCAGCAGCAGGAAGCAGCTCTGCAGCAGGCCCAGGCCGATCTGGCGGACAAGGAGGCCCGGCTGGAGCAGCTGCAGCAGGAGGGCGCCAACGCCGCTCTGATTGCCCAGGCCGCCCTGGAAGTGGAAGCCGCCCGGGCGCAGGTTGCCATCCAGCAGGCCGCCTACGACGCCGCCAAAGCCGCTTACGACGCCCAAAACCAGCTTTTGCAGAGTCAGTTGGACGAGGCCCGGCAGCGGCTGGCGCAGGCACAGGCCATTCTGGATCAGGCGCAGGCACAGGTGGATTCCCTCAGCTCGGAACTCAGCGACGCCCGGCAGCAGCTGAAGGATGCGGAGCTGCAGCTGCTGGAAGCGGAAATTCAGCTGCAGGAAGGCCGGGCCCAGCTGGAAGAAGGAGAGGCCACCCTGCAGCGGGAAATTCAAAATGCTTTGACCAGCGCCCGGACTCAGTTGGATGAGGGCTGGGCAGAGCTGGCCGACGGACAGGCCCAATATGACGAGGGCCTGCAGACCTACCAGGACAAAGAAGCTGAAGCAAAAAAAGAGCTGGCCAACGCAGAAAAGGAGCTGGCCAACGCCCAGCGGCAGCTGCGACAGGGCGAAGTGGACCTGGAGCGAATGAAGGACCCCTCCTACTACGTTCTGACCCCCACCAGCAACAACGGCTATATCAGCTTCAACAACGACACCAACATTGTGGAGGGCGTTGCCAAGGTATTCCCCCTGTTTTTCTTTTTGGTGGCCGCCCTGGTCTGCTCCTCCACCATGAGCCGTATGGTGGAAGAGCAGCGCACCCAGAACGGCACCCTGAAGGCCCTGGGTTACTCGGACCTGCAGATTATGCTGCGGTATTCCAACTACGCCGGCGGCGCCGCCATCATCGGCTGCATTCTCGGACTTCTGGTTGGCACCTATCTGTTCCCCTATGTAATCTGGGAAGCCTATCAGATGCTCTACCACTTCTCTCCCCTGGACTTCCTGTTCAACTGGCCCATCGCCATCATTTCCGTTGCCGCCGCATTACTGTGCTGTGTGGGCGCGGCCTGTGCGGCCGCCTGGAGCGATTTGCAGCAGATGCCGGCCCAGCTGATGCGGCCCAAAGCCCCAAAAGCAGGCAAACGGATTTTTCTGGAATATATCAAGCCTCTGTGGAACTCCCTGGGCTTTCTGGCCAAGGTATCCCTGCGGAATATCTTCCGCTACCGCAAGCGGCTGTTCATGATGATTTTGGGCACCGGCGGCTGTCTGTCCCTGCTGTTAGCTGGTTTGGGCCTGCGGGACTCCGTCTCCCATGTGGCAGACGATCAGTTTGAGCAGATCACCATGTATGACTATGTGGTAACCTTCGACTCCAACCAGACGGCAGCCCAACAGGAGGCCTTCCGGGAGACCCATGCCGGCGAGATGGAGCATTGTGTCTTTGCCGGCGTCAATTCCCTGTCTGTTTCCACCAAGCTGGGGAACCAGACCGTCAGTGTGGTGGCCTGCAGCGATCCGGAGATGGACACGATCCTGGGCCTGCGCTGGGACGGTGAGGATCTGGGCTATCCCACCGGGGACGGGCTCTATGTGAGCGATGCCCTGGCAGAGGACGCCGGCCTGGAGGTGGGTGATCTGCTGCCCCTCCAGCTGGGCAATAACGAGCTGATTGAAATCCCCATCACCGGGATTTTCACCAACTACGTCCGCCACTACGCCTATCTGACGGAGGAGGGCTATGAAACCTGGTTCGGCATCGAACCGGAGCTCAACACCGCTTTCTGTACCGCCGCTTCCGATGACGTCTACGCTGTGGGCGCCTCTCTGCAGAGCAGCGAAGATGTGGTCAATGTAACCACTTCCCAGGAACTGCGGGATTTGGTGGCCAATGCCATGTCCAGCCTCAACTCCATCGTGCTGCTGGTGGTCAGCTGCGCCATCGCGCTGTCTTTTGTGGTGGGCTACAACCTGATCAACATCAACATCACCGAACGAGCCAGAGAAATCGCCACCATCAAGGTCCTGGGCTTCTATCGCAACGAAACCCACTCCTATGTGTTCCGGGAGAGCATTCTGCTCACCATTCTCGGCTCCATCGCCGGCATTCCCCTGGGAATCTGGCTGCACCGGTTCATTATGACCTGCGTCAAAACAGACTTTGTGTGTTTCCAGATCAGGATCTCTCCCCTGAGTTATTTCCTGGGTATCCTCATTACCATACTGGTGACCCTGGCAGTCAACGGGATCCTCAGTGCCAAGATCGATAAGATCGATATGGCGGAAAGCCTGAAATCCGTGGAATAATATTGACAAGCGCCTCCATTTCTCAGATAATATTCGAGAAATGGAGGCGTTTATATGGAGCTATTGTATTGGCTGGAATCCATCCGCAATCCTGTTCTGGACGGGTTCTTCAGCGCAATCACCTATTTGGGTTCTGAAATCGTGTTCATGATACTGGCTCTGGCCATATACTGGTGCGTCAGCAAATCCCAGGGGCTGTATCTGCTGTCCGTGGGCTGTCTGGGCACTACCTTGAATCAATTTCTGAAAATCACCTGCCGCGTTCCCCGACCCTGGGTACGAGATCCGGACTTCACCATTGTGGAGAGCGCCCGGGCGGACGCCACAGGCTACTCCTTCCCTTCTGGCCATACCCAGAACGCCGTGGGAACCTTCGGCTGTCTGGCCGTGGATGCCCGCCGTCCCTGGCTGCTGGTGGTGATGATCGTTCTGGCCGTGCTGACCGCGTTCTCCCGGATGTACCTGGGGGTCCACACACCTTGGGATGTGGGCACAGCTGCCGTCATGGCCGTGGTCCTGATCTTCGCTTTGCGTCCCCTCTTTCGGGACGCCGATGCCCATCCCCGGCGGATGCTGGCCATTCTGGGGATTCTGGGCCTGCTCAACGTGGCCTTTCTGGCCTATGCCCTGTGCTGGTCCTTCCCGGCCGACGCCGATCCCGTGCAGCTGGCTCACGGCGCTGAAAACGCCGCCAAGCTCACCGGCGCCCTCATCGGCATGGCCCTGGGCTACTGGCTGGACTGGAAAAAAGTGCGTTTTACCACCGCAGCCCCGCTGCCGGGTCAGATATTGAAGCTGAGTCTGGGCATGGTTCTGCTGCTGGCCATCAAGTCCGGCCTGAAGCTTCTGTTGGGCGGCAGCCTGTGGGCCGGCGCCCTGCGCTACGGTCTCATGACCTTCTTCGCCGCCGGCCTGTGGCCCATGACCTTTCCCTGGTTCGCCAGGCTCGGAAAGAAGGGCTGACTATGCTCCGCGACGCGACAATACAGGATGTCCCGGCAATTTTGGATATCTACCGGCCCTATATTCTAAATACGGCCATCACCTTTGAATACGACGTGCCCACCCTGGCCCAGTTTGAAGATCGCTTCCGTGCCATCACCCGGGAGTTTCCCTGGCTGGTGTGGGAGGAGAACGGCGAAATTCTGGGCTACGCCTACGGCAGCCGGGCCTTTGAGCGGGCGGCCTACGGCTGGGACGCGGATTTGTCCATCTATCTGCGGCAGAGCCGCTCCGGCCGGGGCATCGGCCGCGCCCTCTACGAAACCCTGGAACAGCGGCTGGCCGCCCAGGGCTACTATGTCCTCTACGCCCTGGTCACCTCGGCCAACGCCGGCAGCTGTGCCTTCCACGAGGCCATGGGCTACCGGGAGGCTGTGCGCCTGCCGGCCTGCGGCTTCAAATTCGGCCAGTGGTACGACGTCATTTGGTATGAAAAACGTCTGAAAACCGGAAATCCGGAACAATTCCCCATTTCCTGGGCACAGGCGTCCCGGCTTTGAAAGGAGTCTCCCATGCAGATCTGTGTCTATGGCGCGGCAAGCGACCACATTGATCCGGCCTATCTCGAGGCCGGTGAGGCCCTGGGGCTGGATTTGGCCCGCCGGGGCCACGGACTGGTGTTCGGCGGCGGGCAGACCGGCCTCATGGGGGCCGTGGCCCGGGGGGTAGTTCGCAGCGGCGGGCAGCTCACCGGTGTGGCGCCCCGGTTTTTTGACCAGCCGGGGGTTCTGTATGACAGATGTACCCGCTTCATCTTCACGGAAACCATGCGGGAACGCAAGTCCATCATGGAGGCGCAGGCCGACGCTTTTATCGTGACCCCCGGCGGCATCGGTACCTTTGAGGAATTCTACGAAATTCTGACCCTGCGGCAGCTGGGCCGCCATCAGAAGCCCATTGCCATGCTCAATACCCGGGACTACTACGCCCCTCTGCTGCAGATGCAGGCTCAGGCCATGGACCAGGGCTTCCTGCAGCCGGAATGCGCCAATCTCTTCGCGGCATTTGCCGAGCCGGTTGCGCTGCTGGATTATCTGGAAACGCAGTGGTTTCCGGCAGCTTGACACCCCTCCGCTTCGCTAACGTTCAGCACCTCCCCTATTGTAGGGGAGGTATTTTGGTGCACAGCAGTATATGGCTCCCCTACAATAGGGGAGCTGTCAGCGAAGCTGACTGAGGGGTGTCAAGCTTTCGTTTCCATCTGCAAGCACAGTGGTTTTCGGTAGCTTGACACCCCTCCGCTTCGCTTACGCTCAGCACCTCCCCTATTGTAGGGGAGGTGTTTTGGTGCGCAGCAGTTCATGGGATTTCTTCATAAACAGGGCCGCCTTCCGGGAAGGTCAGCAGATAGCCGTGGAAGGGCTTGGGCTGCCACTGGTAGCGGCTCTTTCCCTCTCCGGGAAACAGATGGGCCATGATGGCCGCGATGACGCCGCCGTGGGTCACCAGCAGGACGTCCTCCTCCAGCGTCTCCCAGGCTGCCAGCACCCGGGCGGTCATCTGCGCTCCGCTTTCTCCGCCGGGGCAGATGTTTTCCTCGTTGTCCCCGGTGAGCCAGACCTGGTAGGCTGGGTCGTCCTTCAGTTCCTCATAGCTGTGGTTTTCAAAGGAGCCGAAGTCGATCTCCCGGAAAGCCGGGGCTGCCTCATGGTCCATGTCCCCATAGATTTCCCGAAGGGTCTGCTCCGTGCGCAGCATCCCGGAAGTCAGAACCCGGAACCCCTCCGGAGAAGGGTAGGCCGGCCGGTTGGCCCGGAATTCCAGCAAAGCGCCCGCATCCAGGGGCAGATCCGTGGAGCCGCAGTACCGGTGCAGCCGGTTGGCTTCCGTGATACCATGGCGCAGGAGAATGGCCCGTTTCATCCCCACTTCTCCTCCCATTCCTCCACTTGCGGGTGAAGTCCCAGGCTCTCGAAATAAGCCAGTGTCCGTTCCGCGTCCTGGGTGACTGTCAGATAGACGTTGCGGTCGCCTCCTTGCGCAGTCGCCTTTGTAAAGCAGATTTCCAGATAGGCGTCCATCCAGACCGGCTCCTGCTCCAGGTAGCTGCCATGGTATACCTTCCCCATGCTGCTGTCCCGCAGATCCGGCTCCACCACGGTTTTCAGAAAATCATAGGCCTCCTGGCGGGAGAGATAAATCCCCTCTTCGCCGCTTTGATACAGGTAGCAGCTTTCAATATCCCGGGCCGTATAGTTCTGGGGCAGGTTACGCAGCACCGTGTAGTCCGGATCGTTATAGAGGGCGTCATACTGCCGTACCAGACTGTCCGGTGCGCTGTCGATCCCCGGGCCGCAGGGCAGCTCATAGGAGCGGCAGACGGTTTTGCCGTTCTTCAGCCGGTAACGCAGGTACATGCAGTTATACCAGCCGTCGCTGTTTTCCCCGGCCAGCTCCGTCTCGGCCCGTCGATCCAGAATTTCCTGATGCAGCACCAGAGTCTCTTCGATCATGCCGGGATCCTGGGTGTAGGATTCCCCATAGGTCAGACTCACGGCCTCCACGTCCTCCGCCAGGGGAATATAGCGGCTGTAGCCGAACACATCCAGCCGGATACAGAGCATGGCTGCAGCAATGACCACGCAGGTCACCGCCCAGTTGGCCCAATGGCGCTTGCGGAATACCCGGACGGATTTGTGGAGCATCATCTCCCCCACAAAGTAACCCAGGAAGGCCCCTGCCAGCATGCACAGCAGCACCGGCACAAAATTCCGCGTTCCAATGCCGCTGACCAGCATCTCCGCCAGCAGATACCCCAGCACCAGGCTGCACCCAAAGGTGAAGCCATAGAGGAACACCGGCTTCAGATGCCGCACGGCAATGACGTCCCCGGCGGACTCCATGCGCCGCCGCCGGAAGAACCAGAAGGCCAGCGCCGCAAAAGCCACGCCTACGGCAGCCAAAATCAGCAACTGCTTCCAGCCCTCAAAATAGCAGTCCAACAGTTCCAGCTCTCCCCAGACGCTGTGTACCTCCGGGGTGCCTTCCGCCAAAGCGTAGTACAAAGGAGAAGCCCAGTCAAACCAGAAATTTCCGTCGAACCACATGCCATAGACAAAGCAGTCCAGCAGCGCCCGGATCAGGGATTCCATCGCGATAGCTGTGAAATTCAGTACCACATAAAGTCCCGGCAGCGCCGCCACATGGCCGACAACCATGGCCAGCAGCACGGCGAAGCTGTAATAGAACACAAAGGTCAGGCTCTGGGCAGCCAGCCAGATGGCCAGCTCCGTTCCCACAAGCATCCCCCGCAGCAGGCCCGCCAGCAGGCTCAGCAGCGCCACCAGCAGGTTGGGGCCAAAGGACAGCAGCAGGCCGGCCAGATAACAGGTGACAAACAGATTTTCCCGCCGCAGGGGCAGAGCGCCGAAGAAATTTGCGCTGCGGCTGTGATAGAGAAACGAGAATGCCACGCAGGCCGCTGCCAGGCCATAGACAAAGGCCACAAAGTGGCAGGAGCCGGCCGTCGTCTGCAGAATGTACTCCCGCAGATCCACCAGGTTCTGCCACCGGTTCTGGGAGAGAATCATCACCGGCAGCACCACCAGCCAGCAAAGCAGGTAGCTCCCCCACAGGGGAAGACTGCGGAACAAAGTCCGCCGCAGCACAGCGCCGTTACAGCAGGATGTTCTTGACTTCATAGTCCACACCTCCCAGCTCGTAGATAAACACTTCCTCCAGGGACAGGGGCAGCACGTCGCACAGCAGCGGGCTGCAGCGGTTCAAAATGGTCTCCACCTCTTCGGCGCTGCCCCGGGCAATGATGGTCTGCACCCGGCCCACGCTGGAGTGGTGAACCACCCGCAGCTCCTGGGGCAGGGGCTGCTCCATGACCAGCTGCACCTTGACCATGTTGTCCTGCAGGGCCGACAGGGACCGCTCCAGCATCATGCTCCCCTGGTGCATAATGCCCACATGGTCGCAGATGTCCTCCAGCTCCCGCAGGTTGTGGGAGGACACCAGCACCGTGGTGCCGTTCTCCGCCACATCCTCCAGAATCAGGTTCATAATCTGGCGGCGCATGACCGGATCCAGGCCGTCCACCGGCTCGTCCAGCACCAAAATCTCCGGCCGGCAGGAAATGGCCAGCCAGAAGGCAGCCTGCTTCTGCATGCCCTTGGAAAACCGGCGCACGGGCTTTTTCCCGTCCAGCTGGAACACCTCCCGCAGCCGTTCAAACCGCTCCTGGTCGAAGGTCGGGTAGATTCCCTTGTACAGGGCCTTCAGATCCCGGATGGTGTCGCCGGTGTTGTAGAAAATCTCGTCGGGGATGCAGAGCATGGTGGTTTTCACTGCCGGATTCTCATAGACCGGCTGGCCATCCACGGTGATTGTACCACTGTCGGGCCGGTAGACGCCCATGAGATGGCGGATCAGCGTGGATTTTCCCGCGCCGTTGGGGCCCACCAGGCCGTAAACCGCCCCCCGCGGGATGGTCAGGGACAGGTTGTCCAGAGCTTTGAAGCCGTCAAAGCTCTTGGATATATTTTTGACTTCAATCATAGTTTCCCTCCTGTTCCAGTTCCTCCAATACGGCAATCAGCTCCTGGCGGGTGGTGCCCAGCCGCAGCAGTTCCAGCGCCGCCGACCGGAATTCAGTCATCTTTGCCATCCGGCGTCCCTGGTCCACCTCCCGCAGCGGCGCCACAAAGGACCCCTTTCCGGTCATGGAATAGATAAAGCCCTCGTTTTCCATCTCCCGGTAGGCCCGCTGTATGGTGTTGGGGTTGATGGTCAGCTGCGTGGCCAGTTCCCGGACGCTGGGCAGGCGTTCCCCTTCCGCCAGAGCGCCGGTGAGAATCAGGCGGCACAGTCCCTCCTTGATCTGCACATAGATGGGCCGCGGATCCCTGGCATTGATACTGATCACGTCTGCTCCTCCCCTCTTTTATGTGTTAATTGATGTAATACACTTAGTGTATCCCAGAGACGTTCGATTGTCAATGATCAAATTATTCACAGTTTGTTCATCACCCTTTGGGGCTTTCGTCATATAATATCATAAAGGAGGCGGTGGCTATGGTTTCTGATACCGGGTGTCAGCAGGGTAGCCACGCACATCGCGTGGCGTAGGCATTTTGTCTGTTGGGCGGCCTGTCCGCTTGCCTGCCACGACCACCCCAAAAAAACATTCAGCGCGTACTGCAAGTCGACAGCAGTACGCGCTCTTTTTATCCGGCCTCTGTAAATTTACGGTACACCTTTCCCGGCTCCAGGGTGGCGCCGCCGTGTTCCGCCAGTTGGGAAACGGTGCAGAACCGGTAGCCCTGGGCCTGGAGGCAGTCGATCAGCTGCAGGGCCGCGTCCACAGAGCTGGGATACAGGTCATGGAGCAAAACGATGTCCCCCGCGCCGGTGTGGGTCTGCAAATAGGGCGCCACATGTCTCTGGTTATTGGGATCCCAATCGTTGGGATCCACAGACCACAGAATCAGAGCCAGCCCCGCCTTCTTCGCTTCCTCCAGGAGGGCCTCGTTATACAGCCCGCCGGGAGGCCGGAACAATTTAGCCGTCAGACCCGTGTATTCCTCCAGGGTCTCCATGCAGCCCTCCAGATCCGCCTGGATCTCCGAGGCGGCCATGCGGTTCATATATTTGTGGGCGCAGCTGTGCACACCAATTTCATGGCCTCCCTCCACAATTTCCGTCAGCACCTGGGGATACTGGTCCATCCGGTAGCAGCACAGGAAAAAGGTGGCCTGCACCTGCCGCTCCTCCAGGCCCTTCAGAAGCCGCCGGGTAATCTGGCCGGAGGGACCATCGTCAAAGGTCAGGGCAATATAGCCTTTCGGCGTCTGCGGCTGGGCAAGCAGCAGGGAAAGCGCCAGTACGATGGACACAATGGAATGCATATTTTCGCCGCCTCTCCACACAGTAGCCTTATTCTGTGCGTTTTTTTCAATTATACAGCAGGTTTTTCCTGCCAGGGTTTGACCTTTCGATTAAAATACAGTAGAATATAATGTTAGAATGGAGGCGACGGCATGGAGCTTTTGTGTCCCGTCTGCGGACAGCCCCTGACCCGGCTGGAACACAGCTGGCAGTGCGGCAGCCGCCACAGCTTTGATATTGCCCGGCAGGGCTATGTGAATCTGCTGACCGTGGACCGCAAGCACGCCCGCCACCCCGGCGACACCCGGGATCAGGTTGCCGCCCGGAAGGAGTTTCTGGACGGCGGCTTCTATGGGCCCATTGTTGAAGCCCTGCAGGCCATAATCGTGCCCCTGGCTCCCCAGGCCGTGCTGGACGCTGGCTGCGGCGAGGGCTATTATCTCACCCAGCTGCAGCAATCCCTGCCCCGGACGGAGTTCGCCGGCGTGGACATCTCCAAGGATGCCGTCCGGTATGCGGCAGTGCGGAACAAAAATGCCCTGTGGCTCACGGCCACGGCGGCGGCCCTGCCCTTTCCCTGTGGGAGCTTTGACGGCGTGCTGTCCATGTTCGCCCTGACGGCGGAGCAGGAATTTGCCCGGGTGCTAACCCCCGGCGGCTGGTTTCTGCAGGTGCTGGCCGGGCCGGATCACCTGCTGGGCCTGAAATCCATCATCTATCCGGAGCTGCTCCGCAAAGAAAAGCAGCTGCACCCCGCTCTGGCCGGTTTCCGGCTGGAGGCCAGCCGCACACTGGCGTTTTCCTTCACCCTGGACGATCCCCATCAGGTGCAGAATCTGCTGAGCATGACGCCCCATTTCTGGCGTATCTCCAAGGAGGGCGCCGCCCGGCTGCATGCCACAGACCGGCTGACCGATACCGCCCAGGTAATTTTGAACCTTTATCGCAAAGGAGTTTGACCATGCTGGAGAAACTGAAGCTGGTGGAAGAGCGCTACGCCGAAATGGCCGAACGCGCTGCCCAGCCCGATTTTTACAACGACCCCAAGGCCGCCACCAAGCTCCTGCGGGAGCAGAAGCAGCTGGAGCCCATTGTGGAAACCTACCGCCGGTATCAGAAAACCCTGCAGGAGAGCCGCGACCTGCGGGAGATGCTGGACGGCCAGCTGGATGCGGACATGCGGGAGCTGTGCCAGGAGGAATACACCCAGGCTAAAAAAGATCTGGAGGATCTGGAGCAGCAGCTGAAGATCCTCCTGCTGCCCCGGGATCCCAACGACGACAAGGACGTCATTGTGGAGATCCGCGGCGGCGTGGGCGGGGAGGAAAGCGCCCTGTTCGCCCATTCCCTGTTCCGCATGTACTCCATGTACGCCGATAAGCACGGCTTCCGGGTGGAGCTGCTTAACTACAACGAGACGGAGCTGGGCGGCGTCAAGGAGGCGGATTTCATCATCTCCGGGGAGGGCGCCTATTCCCGGCTGAAGTTCGAATCCGGCGTTCACCGGGTGCAGCGGGTGCCGGAGACCGAGTCTGGCGGCCGGGTTCACACCTCCACCGCCACGGTGGCGGTACTGCCGGAGATGGAGGCCGTGGATGTGGACATCCGTCCCGAGGACATTGAAATGCAGGTGTTCCGTTCCTCCGGCGCCGGTGGCCAGCACATCAACAAGACCTCCTCCGCCGTGCGGCTGATCCACAAGCCTTCGGGCATTGTGGTTTCCTGCCAGGAGGAGCGCAGCCAGGTCCAGAACCGGGAAAAATGTATGCAGATGCTGGCCTCCAAGCTCTATGAGATCGAGCAGACCCGCGTCAACGACGCCGTCACCAGCGAGCGCCGCAGCCAGGTGGGCACCGGTATGCGCAACGAGCGCATCCGCACCTATAACTTCCCCCAGGGCCGTGTCACAGACCATCGCATCGGCCTGACCCTGTATAAAATCGATGCCATCATGGACGGCGACCTGGACGAGCTCATCGACGCCTTGGTCACAGCCGACCAGGCGGAGAAGCTGCAGAAACAAGCATAAAACCCCTTTGTAGGGCGCGACGACCTCGGCGCACCGTGGCAGTTGGACACAGCACGCAACTGCCTGCAGCGGCACGCCCAGTGGTCGCAGTCTACTTGCAAAACAGAAAAGAAGTGTATGATGAATACAAAACTATTTACTGCGCCTTTGTCCGATGCGGAATATGACGCCGCCGCGGAGATCATCCGATCCGGCGGACTTTTGGGCATCCCCACGGAGACGGTCTATGGCCTGGGAGCCGATGCTCTCAACGAAACCGCCTGCCGGCAGATCTATGAAGCCAAGGGCCGGCCCCAGGACAATCCGCTGATTATTCATATTCCCGATGAGAGCTGGCTGCCCCGGTACTGCCGGGACATTCCGCCTGCGGCCTATGCCCTGGCCAGGGCCTTTTGGCCAGGACCTCTGACCATGATCCTGCCCAAGCAGGAAATTGTCCCCCTGCGGACCACCGGCGGCCTGCCCACCGTGGGCGTCCGCTGTCCCAATCACCCCGTGACCCTGGAGATCATCCGCCGGGCCGGGGTCCCCATCGCCGCCCCCTCCGGCAACACCTCCGGACGTCCCAGTCCCACCACCGCCGGCCACATGGTCGAGGATATGTGGGGCAAAATTGACGGCATCGTGGACGGCGGCCCCTGCGGCGTAGGAGTGGAGAGCACCATCATCGATCTGACCTGTACCCCGCCCCGGCTCCTGCGGCCCGGCGGCCTGCCCCTGGAAGCCCTGGAGGAGATTCTGGGCGAGGTGGCGGTGGACAAGGCCGTGGTCTCCAAGCTGGCCGACGGCGAGCGGCCCAAGGCCCCCGGCATGAAATACCGCCATTACGCCCCCAAGGCCCCCGTCACCGTGGTCACCGGTGATCCGGTCCAAAGCGCGGCCTACATCCAGGACCATCTGACCCCGGGCGCCGGCGTGATCTGTTTCCACGAATTCACCGGGCTCTTTGACGGGCATATCGTCCATGACCTGGGACACGCCCTGGACAAGGCCGAGCAGGCCCGCCACGTCTTTGACGCCCTCCGGGCCTTCGATGAGACCAACGTACCGGAAATCTGGGCCCAGTGTCCCGACAGCGGCGGTCTGGGTCTGGCTGTGGGGAACCGCCTGAAAAAAGCGGCGGGATTTCATGTGATCGAAGTCTGAGGAGCCCCCTCGCGCCCCCCTTCTCAGGTGGCATGAGGGACTGAGAGGAAATCGAGTATGCAAACCATTATCGGTATCACCGGGGGGACCGGGTGTGGGAAGACCACAGCTTTGCATGTCCTCTCCGGCATGGGCGTTCATATCATCGACTGCGACGCGGTCTATCATCATCTTTTGGAAACCGACGAGGCCATGCTCCGGGATTTGGATTCCGCATTTCCCGGCGTGGTGGAGGACGGGAAGCTCCAGCGCAAGCGGCTGGGGCAGAAGGTTTTTGCCGATTCCGAGGCTCTGAACCGGCTCAACACCGTCATCTGGCCCCATGTCTGCCGGGCCGTGGAGCAGGAAATCCACCGCCGCGCCCCCCAGCCCTGCGCCATTGACGCCATCGGCCTGCTGGAAAGCAGCCTGGGTGCCCTGTGTACGGTCACCATAGCCATTACCGCCCCGGAGGACGCCCGGGTGGCCCGACTTATGGCCCGGGAGGGCATCAGCCGGGACTATGCCCAGCTGCGGATCCGGGCGCAGAAATCCAACGACGTCTTCGCCGCCGCCTGCGGCGTGACCATAGAAAACAATTTTGGCAGCGCAGAAGCGTTTTCCGCCCACTGTGCCGCCATCTTTCAAAGAATTTTGCAAGGAGGAACCAAACCTATGAGCGAATTGCGCGACAAACTTCTCTATCAGCCCAAGCACGGCTGGGACCGTCTGACGGCCGCTGAAGAGCAGGCGCTGGAGGCCTACTGCGCCGACTACCGCCGCTTCCTGGACAACGGCAAGACCGAGCGGGACTGCGTGGATTACACCGTGGCCCTGGCCGAGGCCCGGGGCTTCGTGCCCTACGAGGCCGGAATGGCTCTGGAGCCCGGCAGGAAAGTCTATGTGAACAACCGGGGCAAGGGCATCATGCTGGCCGTCATCGGCAGAAAGCCCCTTTCCGAAGGCGCCAACATTGGCGCTGCCCACACCGATGCCCCCCGCCTGGATCTGAAGCCCAACCCCCTGTATGAAGACGCGGAGCTGGCCTATTTCAAAACCCACCACTACGGCGGCGTCCGCAAGTACCAGTGGGTCACCGTCCCTCTGGAGCTCCACGGCGTGGTGGTCCGGGCCGACGGCAGCGCCGTCCGCGTGACCATCGGCGACAAGGAAGAGGATCCCCAGTTCATCATCAATGACCTGCTGCCCCACCTGGGCCGGGAGCAGGGCAAAAAGCCCCTCAATGAGGCCATTGCTTCCGAGAGCCTGAACATTCTCATCGGCAGCCGTCCCCTGAAGGACGACGAGGGCGCCGACCGGGTGAAGCTGGCCATTCTGAACATTCTCCACGAGAAGTACGGCATCACCGAGGAGGACTTCATCTCCGCCGAGCTGGAAGCCGTCCCCGCCGCCAAGGCCCGGGAGTTGGGCTTTGACCGCAGCCTCATCGGCGCCTACGGCCATGACGACCGCGTCTGCGCCTACGCCGAGCTGGCCGCCCTGTTCGATCTGGATGTCCCGGAGCGCACCGCCGTGTGTATCTTCGCCGACAAGGAAGAAATCGGCTCCGAGGGTGTGTCCGGCATGCAGTCCCAGGCCTTCGACTGGTTCATGGAAAACATGTGCAAGACCCAGGGCACCGATCTGCGGACCTGCTTCGCCCATTCCTTCTGCCTGTCCGCCGACGTGACCGCTGCCTATGATCCCAACTTTGCCGAGGTCTACGAGCGCCGCAACAGCGCCTATCTCAACCACGGCGTGGGCCTGTGCAAGTACACCGGCTCCGGCGGCAAGGGCGGCGCATCCGACGCCTCCGCCGAAGTAGTGGGCTATATCCGCAAGCTGTTCAACGACAACGGCGTTGTCTGGCAGATGGCGGAACTGGGCAAGACCGACGCCGGCGGCGGCGGCACCGTGGCCAAGTTCATGGCCCAGCGGAACATCGACACTCTGGACGCCGGCGTTCCGGTGCTGTCCATGCACGCCCCCTACGAGACCGTGGCCAAACTGGACTGCTATATGACCTACCGCGGCATGAAGGCCGTGTTCGAAGCAAAATAAGCGGCACAATCAAAAAGAGTCTGTCGCAAAATGCGCAAGATGCTCCGCACCATGGCTCCCTTACAATAGGGGAGCTGTCATGCGAAGCATGACTGAGGGGTGTCAAGCTGCCGTTCCTTGCTTGCAGTTGCAGGGATATTTGGCAGCTTGACACCCCTCCGCTTCGCTGGCGCTCAGCACCTCCCCTATTGTAGGCGAGGCATTGGGTACAGCCGTGTATAAGATAACTCACAATTATGCAACAGGCCCTTTTTATGTCCGCATCTTGTCCCGCAGGCGGTTGATCTCCCGTTGGTGGCAATCCAGCAGCTCTCCCTCGGTGATGTTCCAGTCGGTGCGGGTGAGCTCCATGCACGTCCGGCGCATGGCAATGGCCGTCTCATAGTCCCCCTGGATCTCCGCGATCTGGGCCATGGCCTCCGGCATATCCACATACTTGGGGCTGGGCTGCAGGGCCAGCCCTTTTTCATAATACGCCATGGCCTCGTCGTAGCGGCACAGCTTGGCCATGCAGTCGGCGCGGCAGCTCCAGGCACACCAATCCTCCGGGAACTCCCCGGTCATGCGCTCCCAGCAGGACAGGGCCCGGGGAACGTCTCCCTCCGCCCTGGCAATCAGTCCGGCGTAGAGCTCCGTGCGGAAGCTGTGCTCCACCCGATCCATGGCTTCCAGATAGTGTCTGGCTTCCGCCGTCCGGCCATCGGCGATCAGCAGGTCCAACAGCCAAAGGTAGGTTCGCGGGTTTTCCGGGTGCTTTTTCAGAAATTCCTTGTAAAAATCAATCAGTTCCCAATAATTGCTCACGTTCCAGTCCGCGTAAGGGCCGCGTTCTGCATCAAAAATGGCATTGTGGGCCGCCTTCTCGTCGGGATTCAGCAGTAAGGCCTGCCGGGCCAGCGGCGCAGCCAACTCGTGAAACTCCTTTCCCCGTTTGGCGTACAGCTGCGCCAGCAGCAAAGTTGCCCGGGCCTTGGTCTTGTCGGCCTGCATCTTTTCCTTGAGGAACCGCTCCGTGTCGGCGAATTCCCCGTCTGTCAGAAAGCGGACGTCCTCCAGCATGTTGTCGATGCGCTCCATGCGGCTCTCGTCGGTCATGGAAAACAGTTCGTCGATGGTTACGCCGAAGGTCACGGACAGCTCCGGCAACAGTTGGATATCCGGCGTGGTGAGATTGGCCTCCCACTTGGATACCGCCTGGGCGGAGACCCCCAGCTTTTCTCCCAGCTGCTCCTGGGTCATGCCGGCATCCAGCCGCAGCTGTTTGATTTTCCTTCCGATTTCGATGATCATCATCATCCCTCCTTCTGCCACCATTGTACTCCAACGCCCGCCGGTTTCCTATGACCGGACCGTTTGCTCCCCTCAACCAAAAGTTAAGCCGCAGAGCATAACTCTGCGGCTTCAGCGTGTCGAAAAGGAATTTTCGACACGCTTTCGATCAAAGCAGGCTTTGATCGAAGGGAAATCTACATCGGGCTGCGCGCACGCCATTGGCGCACACTTGCCCGATTAGAGTTCAAAAATCCAGGCGCATGTCCCGGATTTTTGAGGATTTTGACTTTCTTTCCCCGCCTGCGGGCGGGGAAACTCTGCGAGGCCAGTTGCATTGGAACCTGGTCCATTTCTTCTGGCATTGGGTTTATCGACAGCCTGAAGCCGCAGAGCCTAGCTCTGCGGCTTTTATGTATGGGGTTAATCCTGCAAAATCTGATCCTTCCGTGCCAGAAGTTCGTCGGAGAGCAGCATCTGCTCCGCGTTCTCAAAGCCGATCCGGGCGATGGTGTCGGCAAAGCGCTCACCGGCCTTGCCCTGCTCCCGGAACAGGAGGATGGCCTTCTCCACCACCTGCAGCAGCTCGTCCTCGTCGGTGATGATCTTGGACAGGGGCAGGCCGCGGCTGAACTTCTTGCCCCAGCGGCCGCCGATGTATACCTGATAGCCCACGGCTCCCTCGCTGAAAGCGCCGAAGGGGCAGTTGGCCGCGCACCGACCGCAGTTGTTGCAAACAGCGGGATCGATGGCAATCTTTCCATCCACGACCTTGGCCGCGCCCATGGGACAGCCGGCCTCAATTTTGCACTTTTTGCAGCCCTTGCAGGTCTCCAGATCCACCTGGGGAATCCGCTGGCCCACGATGCCCAGATCGTTGAGGTCGGGCTTCACGCAGTTATTGGGGCAGCCGCCGCAGGCAATTTTGAACTTGTGGGGCAGCTTCACCTGATGATAGCCCAGATAGAACCGCTCGTGGATTTTCTGGCTCAGGGCAAAGGTGTCATAGAGTCCATACTGGCAGGTGGTACCCTTGCAGGACACCACAGGGCGCACCAGAGCGCCGGTGCCGCCGGTAATCAGGCCCGCCTGGGCAATAAATTCCTGGAACGCGGGAATGTCGTCATAATGGACGCCCCGGACCTCCACAGTCAGGCGGACGGTGAATTCCACCTCGCCGCTGCCGAATTTCCGTGCCGCCTCGGCGATCACTGCCGCCTGTTCCGCAGTGATTTTGCCGTTGGTGGTCAGGATACGGGCATTGAACAAATCCGTGCCCTTATTGTTCAGAAATCCCATGCCCTTGACGCGTTTGATATCCGCCGGCGCAATGGTACAAGCCATAGGAACCTCTCCTTTGTCGGTTTTTCTTTTATTTTATCACCGGAGGGAGCGAATGTAAATGAGAAAATCCTGCCTTACTTCACAACGCCCTTCTGCAGGATGATATTGGCATAGATCTCCGTCTCTCCCGACTGAAGGATGCAGTAGCAGTCCTTGGCCTGCTCATAAAACTCAAAGCGCTCATAGTTGCCCACGGCGTCGCCGCCCCGGCTGTCGTGCTTGGCGATGATTTCTTTATACGTCTCCCATACAGGAATGACCAGGTCCTTGTCGCAGTCCATTTTTTCCATCAGCATGGCCGGCGTCTGCACATAGGTATCCAGCGGAATCACCGACAAGATGGCGTCCAGCAGCTCCGGTACACCATGGCCGTCGGCCCGGAGGAACACGGCGTTCTTGGCCTTGGCCATGGATGCGCCGGGGAAATTGCCGTCGCCGATGCAGATGCGGTCGCCATGGCCCATTTCACACAGGACCTTCAGCAGCTCAGGGGAGAGAATCGGAGGAATGTTCTTCAGCATCATGCTTCATCCTTTCTTGTTTCAGTTGACAAATGTCCATTGAAAGCATGCCAAGGCCCGCCAGGGGACCTTGGCATGTGGTTGGCAGAATTCTTATTTGTACTTCTTATACAGCGGGCCGTAGGTGGCGCAGGCACGGTAATCCTGGCCTTCCTTGTCCATGCCGAACGCATTCCAGGCAGCGGGACGGAAGATATCTTCCTCAGGCACATTGTGCATGCACACGGGAATCCGCAGCATGGAGCACATGGTGATCAGGTCGGCACCGATGTGGCCGTAGGAAATCGCGCCATGGTTGGCGCCCCAGTTCTGCATGACCTCGTAAGCGGTCTTGAAGGGGCTGCCCTCCTTGCCATCGCAGCGGGGTGCGAACCAGGTGCAGGGCCAGGTGGGGTTGGTGCGCTCCATGAGGGCGTCGGAAACCTCGTCGGGCAGCTTGACAGTCCAGCCTTCGGCAATCTGCAGCACGGGGCCCAGACCCTTGACCAGATTCAGACGAATCATGGTGGCGGGCATTTCCGCACGGGTGGTGTAGTGGCTGGAGAAGCCGCCGCCGCGGAAGTTGTCAAAGCCGGCTTCGCACCAGACAGTGGCGTCGGTCATCTTCTTGATGTCCTCGTCGGTGACTTCCCACCACTTCTTCATGACAGCATTGCCATTCTCGTCGGTGCATTCGCCGCAGGCGTCCAGGCAGGCAGCGCCGGAGTTCAGCAGGTGGATGATGCCGTTGGCTTCCGCCGCATGGCCCTCCAGCTTGTAGCCGGTGACGCGCTCGGTAGCTTCGCCGGACCAGTAGGTACGCACGTCGGCGAAGATCTGGGCGCGGTGGGTCAGCAGGCGCATGAACAGCATGCCCAGGCCGTTGAGAATGTCGTTCTCGGTTGCCAGGGTGTAGGGCTCGCGGGCGCCCTGGTAGTCGAAGGTGGAGCTGAGCAGAGCCTCGGGGTAGTCGCAGTTGGGCCAATGGTCGGTCCACTGACGCTGACCCTGGAAGCCGCCGGCGATGGCGTTGTGGCCCACGCGCTCTTCCACAAAGGCGTCGGGCAGGTTGGGGTTGCCGGCCATCAGGTCCTTGATGATGCAGTACATCTTGACGGTGAACTCCCACTGTTCCCGCTTCTTCTCGTCGGAGAACTTGATGGGACGGGTCTCGCCCAGGAATTCCACGGACTCGGGGTTGTCGTCGCGGCCTTCCTTGCAATGCTCCAGGGTCCAGGCCAGGGCCTTCTGGTACTCTTCCTCGTTGTAGATGCCCTCTTCCATGCGGCGCAGGATCTCCACCTCGTCCACGGACTCAACGCGCATGCCCAGGTAGGCTTCCATGAAGTCCTGGTCAATGATCGAACCGGCGATGCCCATGCACTGGGAGCCGATCTGCAGGTAGCTCTTGCCGCGCATGGTGGCAACGGCGACAGCGGCGCGGCCGAAGCGCAGCAGCTTTTCCTTCACGTCCTCGGGGATCTCAGTAACCTGATCGCGGTCCTGAACCTCGTGGCCGTAGATGCCGAAGGCGGGCAGACCCTTCTGGGCGTGACCGGCCAGAACGGCGGCCAGATACACTGCGCCGGGACGCTCGGTGCCGTTGAAGCCCCAGACGCCCTTGATGGTGTGGGGATCCATGTCCATGGTCTCGGAGCCGTAGCACCAGCAGGGGGTGACGGACAGGGTGATGGAGACGCCTTCCTTGCGGAACTTGTCGGCGCAGGCGGCGGCCTCAGGCACGCGGCCGATGCTGGTGTCAGCCAGAACGACCTTCACGGGCTCGCCGTTGGAGTAGTTCAGATTTTCTTCAAAGAGCTTTTTGGCAGCCTGGGCCATGGCCATGACCTGGTCCTCCAGGCTCTCACGCAGCTGCATGGGGCCGCGGCGGCCATCGATGATGGGGCGGATGCCGATGACAGGATAGTCACCGATGTATCTGTTGTTTGCCATATCATGTTCCTCCTGATATTCTGCCGCCATGGCGGCGCATTGATGAATGGATTTATGTAAACGCCTGAGGCGTTCCACACCGCGTCACGGATTGACCAGCCTGGCCTCCAGCCGCAGCTGCCGGGGGGCATCCTGGCAGCCGTCCAGCCGCTGCAGCAGATAGGCGGCTGCCGTCCGGCCGATCTCCTGTTCCGGCTGCTGTACCACCGGCAGAGCCGGCGTCATGAGGCTGCAGACCTCCACACAGTCAAACCCCAGCAGGTCGATTTGCTCCGGCAGACGGATTCCCCGCTCCTGGGCCGCCGTAATAACGCCCAGGGTGATGTCATAGTTGGTGCAAATAATCGCTGTGGGCGGATTGGGCAGCTGCATCAGCAGGCCAAAGCCTGTATAGCCGGTGGCAAAAGTCAGCTCTCCGCTGTGAACCAGTGAATCGTCATAGGGCAGATCGTAGTCCGACATGGCCCGTAAATAGCCCACCAGCCGTTCCTTGGCCGTAAAAACAGACTTGGGGCCCGTTATAATCGCAACCCGCCGGTGTCCCCTGTCCAAAAGTCCGCAGACACCGTTGTACACAATTTCCATGTTGTTGACCAGCACGGCGTCGGTCTCCACGCCCTGGATGGCCCGGTCCACCTGCACCACGGGAATGGGCCGCTGGGCCGTCAATTCCCGGAATTCCTCCGCAGACAGGTCCTCCGGCACATAGACCATCCCGTCTACTCCGGTGCTCAGCAGGAAGCGGAAATAGTCCCGCTCCAGGCCGTGGCTGGAGCCATAGCAGCAGATCATGCTGTGGTAGCCATGCTCCCGCAGGATGGTATCCAGGGCCATGACCATGGTGCCGAAGAACGGTGCCGCCATATTGGGCAGCAGGATGCCGATGCTCCGGCTCCGCTGGGCCTTGAGGCAGCGGGCAAAGGGATTGGCCCGGTAGTCCAAAGCAGCGATGGCGCTGCGAATGGGCTCCAGATTTTCCGGCCGGACATTGCCGCCGTTGAGATATTTGGAAACGGTGGAAATGGAAACGCCGGCCATACGGGCCACGTCTTTGATGGTTGCCATAGCACTCCTTGTAAAACACAAAAAACGTT
>CAMBCW010000007.1 GCA_945864925.1 uncultured Clostridia bacterium | reverse complement strand
GAGATTCCTCTACGTCTCGTGGGCTCGGAGATGTGTATAAGAGACAGCTGAACCACTGGCCGTTGTAGACCAGCTCAGCAAAGGTGATGGCCAGCTTTTCCTTCTCGTGGGCCGTCATCTTATCCAGGGTCAGGGTCTCCAGATACTGATGGGCTTTATAGAGGATGGTGCCGCCGGGGGTCTCATAGACGCCTCTGCACTTCATGCCAACCAACCGGTTCTCCACGATGTCCAGCAGGCCGATGCCGTTCTCGCCGCCCAGCTTGTTCAGGGCCAGGATGATCTCCTTGGGGCTGAGCTTTTCGCCGTTGAGGGCCGTGGGAATGCCCTTTTCAAAATCCAGGGTGAGATAGGTGGGGGTATCCGGGGCCTGCAGGGGGCTGACGCTCATCTCCAGGAAGCCGGGCTTCTCGTACTGGGGCTCGTTGCCGGTGTCCTCCAGATCCAGGCCCTCATGGCTCAGGTGCCACATGTTCTTGTCCTTGGAATAGTTGGTCTCCCGGTTGATCTTCAGGGGCACGTTGTGGGCCTCGGCGTAGTCGATCTCTTCCTCTCTGGACTTGATGGACCACTCTCTCCAGGGAGCGATGATGGTCATGCCGGGCGCCAGGGCCTTGACCGCCAGCTCAAAACGGACCTGGTCGTTGCCCTTGCCGGTGCAGCCGTGGCAGATGGCGTCAGCGCCCTCAGCCTTGGCGATTTCCACCAGCTTCTTGGCGATGCAGGGCCGCGCATGGGAGGTGCCCAGCAGATACTCTTCATAGATGGCGCCGGCCTTCAGACAGGGCATGATGAAATCGTTGATGTATTCCTCCGTCAGATCGGCAATGATGCACTTGGAAGCGCCGGTCTTGAGCGCCTTCTCCTCCAGGCCCTCCAGTTCGTCGGCCTGGCCCACATTGCCGGAAACGGCGATGATCTCAGGATTGTTGTAGTTCTCCTTCAGCCAGGGGATGATGATGGATGTATCCAAACCGCCGGAATAGGCCAGAACGATTTTCTTAATATTTTTCTTTTCCATAACAGGTCCTCCTTCAGCGCTGCCGCTGTTCTTCATTGCATATATATTACATATTTATGCAAAAATATTCAATATCCATCTTGCACAAACTTTTCCATTCATTTTCAAATTTTGTATTTATTCCGCTGTATTTTCTGTATATTCCTATGTATATTCATTGCAGTCATTGTTCAATCACTGGACTCGTTGCGGGAAAGAATGAATATTTCTTGTATATTCATTGGCTCCTTGCAATCATTTCATTTTCCCGGTATAATGATTCTGAAAGAAGGTGTTCCGCAAATGGCACAGTTTACGCAGGCTGCAATCCGGCAGACGCTCTTGCTGCTTCTGGAGCAGACGCCCCTGGATAAAATCACCGTCAAAATGATTGTGGACGCCTGCGGCATCAGCCGCAACACCTTCTATTATCACTATGAGGACATTCCTTCTTTGCTGCAGGACGTCCTGCGGCAGGAACTGGCGCGGGTCAACAGCGCAACCGCCACCCAGGAGAACTGGCGGGATCAGGTGCTGCAGCTGCTGAACACCATCGGCGCCCACCGGCAGGTCTATGACCGGATTTACCACTCCAGCTACCGGGAGTCTCTGCAAAACGACATTCAGCACACCATTTTTCAGTTCTCCCTGTCTGCTGTGCAGTCCACCGGCGGCCAGGCCCTGGGGCAGCCGCTGCAGGAAACCATTGCCGCCTTTTTTTCCAGCGCCATTCTCGGGGTCTGTTCCCAATGGCTGGACAGCGGCGCGGATGAACCGCCGGAGGCCCTGATTCGCCGCATGTCCGTCTTTGACGGTCTCCTGGAGCAGGCCGTCGCCAAAGGGATCGATTTGGGCAAATAAGCTCCAGTGCCCAAAATTTGCATAATTTCCCGGCGCTGTCCCAAATTGGAACAGCGCCGGCTTTTTGTCCATGGTATGTTTTCCCCTGCCGTGTATAATAAATGTATCGAAAATACGATACGATGGATCAAAAGCCTTGCTATTTCTGCGTATCTGACGGAGGCATCAATATGAAACGAGTTCCCTCTCATCTGCGAAAAATCAAGTGGGTCAACCTGCTGCTGTCGGCCCTGTGGCTGCTGTGCGGCCTGGCACTGCTGATCTGGCCCCGCATCTCGTCGGAAGTCATCTGTTATGTGCTGGGCGGTCTCTGCCTCATCTGCGGCATCGGCAAGCTGCTGGGCTATTTTTCCAAGGACCCCTATCGGCTGGCCTTCCAGTTTGACCTGGCCCTGGGCATTCTTTGTCTGGTCCTGGGAATCATTTTGATTTTCTTCTCCAGAGCCATTTTGTCCCTGCTGCCTGTCATCGTGGGCATTTACACCGTGGTCAGCGGCGTGTTTAAACTGCAGACCGCCTTCGAAGCCAAACGCTTTGGCATGAACAAGTGGTGGGGCATGCTGCTCATCAGTCTGGTGACCATCGCCATCGGCGTGGTGCTGTTCCTGCGGCCCTTCTCCTCCGCCATGCTGGTGATCCGCTTTATGGGGCTGGCCATTCTGGCCGACGGCATCCAGGACCTCACTGCCACGGCTTACACCGTCAACACCAAGCCCAACGGTATTATCATCGACGTAGACGACTTCCGGGAGGTCTGAAGATGTATACGTTCTATGAACTGTTATGGATCTTCTTCCTCTATGCCTTTCTGGGCTGGTGCAGCGAAGTCATTTTTGCCGCTGTCAAGACCGGTGAATTTGTCAACCGAGGATTCCTGCTGGGGCCGGTCTGCCCCATCTACGGCCTGGGCGTAGCCTTTGTGCTGCTGCTTCTGATGCCCCTGCAGGAGAATCTTCTGGTGCTGTATGTGGGCTCCGTGATCATCACCTCGGCATTGGAATATCTGGTGGGCTGGCTGGCGGAGGTACTGCTGCACCAGCGGCTGTGGGATTACTCCGACATGCCCTTTAACCTCAAGGGCTATATCTGCCTGGCCTTCTCCCTGGTCTGGGGCATTGCCTGCGTCCTGGTGGTGCGGGTGATCCATCCGATGATTATGGGCCTCATCCACTGGCTGCCCCATACGCTGGGGATCGTACTGCTGGCTCTGTTCTCCGCCACCTTCCTGACCGATTTGATTCTGACCTGCGTGGCCGCAGCCAAGCTGCCCAAGCAGATTCGGGCCGCAGAAGAGCTGGAGCGGCTGATCCGCTCCGTCTCGGACAACATCGGCGAGAGTCTCTACAACGGCGTGGCCCGGCTGGACCTGGACGAGAAAAAAGAAGCATTTGCTGCCAAACGGGAGGCCATGGATGCGAAAAACGAGGCCATGCGTCAGGAGCTGGAAGAAAAACTGGCCGCCTATCGCGCCATGGTTGGCAAAAACCGCACCTATCGCCGTCTGTCCAAGGCATTTCCCCATTTGAAGCGGCAGCGGTACCACCACGGTCTGGAAACAATCCGGGCCTATATCGCACAGAAGGAACAGAAGTCCCATGAAGAAACTTAGTGCCCGCCATTGGCTGGAACTGGCTGCTGCTCTGTTGGCCGGCTCCATCTTCCTGGTACTGCTCTTTCTGATCCTGCGCAACCCGCAGGAATTTCCGGATTGGCTTCTGCTGCACATGCCGGAAAGCCTGTTTCCCCGCATTCTCATTGTATTGACTCTTTTTGCTTTGCAGGGTGTCATCCCATTTCTGATGTATCACACGGTGGTTCTATTGAGCAGCATGCTCTTTCCCTTTCGCCTTGCTCTGGCTGTCGATACATTCGGTACCATGCTCTGCATGATACCGCCCTATTTGGCGGGCCGCTATCTGCGAATTCCCTATCTGGAGCGGCGCGTGGAAGAAAACCAGACGCTGCAGCGCTTCCGCAGCCACCACACTGGCAGCCGCTTCCTGCTGAGCTATTTGCTGCGAACCTTCGGCGTTTCCAACAGTATGTGCAGCTTTTTCCTGGGTTCTCTGAAAATGCCCATGCGGGACTATCTGCTCAGCGGTCTGCTTGGGATTTTGCCCGGCATGCTCTGCTCTTCCATTCTGGGCAGTGTCAAAAGTTTCCGTTCCCCCGCCTTTTGGATCACCCTTGGATGCAATGTACTGATCTTTTTGACCGCATTGCTGTATTTTAGACGTAAAGAGAGGAGAAACACGCATGAAGAAAAAGAAACTCAGCCGGGAACAGCGCAGGGATCAGTTGAAAGCTGATATCCGCAGCCACTCCACCGGCGTCATCGTCCTGTATGTGGTGCTGCGTCTTATTGTTAGTGCGGCGCTGATCTGGAACATCATCCAGGGCAGTTATGAAAGCGCCTTTATTTGCGTCCTTTCCCTGGTTCTGTTTATGATGCCCTCTTTTATCGAGCGGAAGCTGAACATTGACCTGCCCAACACCCTGGAAGTCATTGTCCTGCTGTTCATCTTTGCCGCAGAGATCCTCGGCGAGCTCAGCAGCTACTATATCACCTATCCCCATTGGGACACCATGCTGCATACCACCTCCGGCTTCCTCACAGCCGCCGTGGGCTTTGCCATGATCGACATTCTCAACCGGAACAGCCGGATCAAATTCAACCTCTCCCCGATTTTCTGCGCCGTGGCCGCCTTCTGCTTCTCCATGACCATCGGCGTGCTCTGGGAGTTCTTTGAGTTCTCCTGGGACGTCCTGTTCCACACGGATATGCAGAAGGATACCATTGTCCATCTCATCGCTTCCACGGCCCTGGATCCCACGGCCAGCAATGTGGCCGTGCAGATTCCAAACATCACAGAAGTGGTCGTCAACGGCCAATCTCTGGGGCTGGGCGGTTATCTGGACATCGGCCTGTATGACACCATGGAGGATCTGTTCGTCAATTTCATCGGCGCCACTGTATTTTCCATTCTGGGCTACTTCCACATCAAGCACAAGGGCAAGAGCAAAATTGCCAGTCAGTTTATTCCCACGCTCAACGAAACGTCCCCTCAGTCCGATGAATCGCCGGAGCAACCGTGAGAAAAAGGCCGTCCCGATTCCCGGGACGGCCTTCTCATATTCAGATACTGCTCGCTCATCCGATCATGGCCGCAAAGCCAGCCAGGCTTGTGCCCCGCGGCACATACCAGCGGTTGACCCGGTAAGGATCCTGACCGGTGTAATAGCTGCCGCCGTTCATGTCGATGCCAAAGCGGTAGTATTCCCGCGCCAATTCCCAGGTAATCTGATTGGAATTGCCGGAGGGATAGCACAGCACATAGGGAATCTGGCCTGTGATCCGTGCCAGAGCCAGTTGGGATTGTGTCAATTCTTCCTCCTGCGCCTCCCGAGTCAGGTTTCCCAGATAGGGGTGTGTCACTGTATGGCTCTGAATGGATACGAGACCGGAATCGACCATTTCCCGTATTTGATCCGAGGTCAGATTTTTGGAATTATAGTCGATGGTGCCCGTCACCACAAAAATCGTCGCTTTCACATGATATTTCTGCAGCAGCGGAAACAGCTCCAAATAATTATCCGCATAACCGTCATCAAAGGTCAGCAGCACCGGTTTTTCAATCTGATCAATGCGCGACAGGTCTTCAAACCAGATCGTCTCATACCCGTTGTCCACCAGGTACTGCAGCTGTGCCTCCATATCGGAGGGGCTGACAAACAACTCCGAAGCGCCCCAGGTATTGTCCGTCACTCCGTGATACATCATCACCGGCACACGATATCCCTCCGGCACACTCCAGTCTCCGGCCGCCGGGGTGATATAGAGGTGCGGCCACTGTGTATCTTCCAGCATTCCCAGGCCCAGGCCCTGGCACAACGCATAGACCGGCACATAGATTCCCCCGCCGGCCTCCATCGGCTTCGCCGGCAGACTGAAAACCCGGTTTCCCCATTTAAAGGCCTCCGCTGTCTGTGCCAGGCAGACCGCCTCCCGCTTCCACAGGAAAGAACCGCCTCCCGTCTGCGGATTCCAGGACAGCTCCGCCCCCAATGCCTGCACCAGCTCCTGCAGCCGAACATACAGGACATCCTCATTCCAGACACTGCCTCCGCTTAACCGGGTACCGTCAACCGTCACCACCGGGCCAGGCTGCAGTTCCGGTTCCGGCTCCGGTTCGGGTTCCGGTTCCGGCTCCGGCTCCGGCTCCGGTTCCACCATCGGTGCCGGCACCGGCGTTGGCTCCTGCACCGCCGGCGCCTCCTGTTGGGGCTGTGGATCCGGCGCTGTCCGGGCCACTGCCGTGCAGCCTGTCAGCAGCAAAGCCAGAAACCCCAACAACAGCCAGCCATTTCTCCATCCATGCATAAAAGCCGCCCCACATTTCCTCTGATTCTGGAAAATCATAGCATAATTCCGCCGCCTCTGTCAACGCAAGGCAGCGGAATTTTATTGCTTCTCTATTCAGATCGCGTCATGGCCGACCAGGCAATCTGGGCATGGAGGGCCGACAGATCCGGCAGAGGCCACTCCTCGGGGCAGAAGCGGTCGGAATGCAGAGGGGCCGGACCACCGACGCCCATATGGAAAAAGCAGCCAGGCCGTTCCAGCAGATAGTAGCCAAAATCCTCCGAGACCATGCGGGGCTGGTCCTCTGTCACCCGCTCCGGTCCCAGCAGGGTCTGCGCCGCTCTGCGCACCAGCTCCGCTTGTTCCCGGTGGTTGACGATGCCGGGATAGCCCCAGGTAATCTCCACCTGGGCCTCGACGCCCATGGAAGCGGCAATTCCCCGAACCAGATCCGTCAGGGCCTCCGTCAGAAAACGGCGGTTCTCCTGGCCAAACGTCCGCAGAATGCCCTCCAGCACCGCTTCCCCGGCCACAATGTTGCACTGCGTGCCGGCCTGGAAGGTCCCGACTGTGATGACCGCCGGCGCTGTGGGCGCCATGCGCCGGGAGACCAGGGTCTGCAGGGCCGTCACGATCTGCGCACCGGCCACGATGGTGTCGGCACCGTTCTGAGGCTCGGCTCCGTGGGCCGGTTTTCCCCGCAGGGTAATGGTGAAGGGATTGGACGCCGCATAGAAGGGGCCGGAGCAGGTTCCCACCATCCCAGCCGGCAGATCGGGCCGCACATGGGCGCCATACACCTGACTGACGCCCTCCAGGCAGCCGGCGTCAATCATTCTGGCCGCGCCGCCGTCCAGCTCCTCGTCCGGCTGGAACAGAAAACGCACAGTGCCGGGCAGCTCAGCCCGGTGAGACGCCAGAAGCCGGGCTGTTCCCAGCAGCGCCGCCATATGCAGGTCGTGGCCGCAGGCGTGCATCATACCGGGATTCTCCGAAGCATAGGGCAGCCCTGTGGCCTCCTGCACCGGCAGCGCGTCCATATCCGCCCGCAGTGCAATCACCGGTCCCGGCTTTTCTCCTGTCAGATCCGCCAAAACTGCCGTGTCCAGCAGCCGCTTGGGGGCAAGGCCCAGCTCCGTCAGCACCTGGCAGAGATAGGCCGATGTCCGGAACTCCCGGTTTCCATGCTCCGGGCAGCGGTGCAGCGCGCGCCGCTGCTCCAGGATCCAAGGCCCCAAAGCTCGGGCCTCCTGCAAGAAATCCATGCTACCCCTCCAGTTTCTCTAAAAATCCTTCCAGCCGGTTCAGCCCCTCTTCCAGAGCCTCATCGGCGCAGCAATAGCTGATGCGGACATGGCGGTCGGAGCCAAAGCAGAAGCCCGGCGTCACCGCCACGCCAGCCTCCCGGATCAGCCGTGTGCAGAACTCCGCAGAGGACAGGCCATATTTGGCAATGGACGGGAAGATATAAAAGGCGCCCTCGGGCCGGGTGACCTCCAGACCCATGCGCTCCAGCCGCATCAGGGCATAGTCCCGGCGGCGGCGGTAGATCTCCACCATGGGGCCGGGATCCTGGGTCAGCGCTGCCTGCCCGGCCTCCTGCAGGAAGGACACTGCAGAGACCACATCAAACTGGTGCAGCTTCTCCAGCTGGGCCTTTACCGGGCTGTCGGCCAGCAGGTAGCCCAACCGCCAGCCGGTCATGGCGTAGGGCTTGGAATAGCTCTGCACCACGATCACCCGGTCTTTCAGCTCCGGATACCGCGAAGAAAACTGAGGGCAGTTGTCCGCATAACAGATCTGCCGGTAGACCTCATCGCAGATCACAAACAGTTCCCGCTCCCGGGCCAGCTTGGCCACGGCGGCCAGGCTCTCCTCCCGGAGGATGCAGCCCGTGGGATTGTTTGGGGAATTCAGAACTATGGCCTTGGTTCTCTCTGTCACCCGGGCCTCCAGCATGGCTTCCGTCAGCTGGAAGCCGTTTTCACTGGTATCCACCGCCACAAAGGTTCCGCCGCACAGGCCGATGATGCACTGGTAGAGCACAAAAGCCGGTGTGGGCACCAGCACTTCGTCCCCCGGCTCCAAAATGCCGGACAGGGCCGCAAACAGGCCCTCCGTGGCTCCCACGGTGACGATCACCTCATCGGCAGTATAGTGCAGACCGTGAGCCTGGGCCTCAAAGGCCGCAATGTCCCGCCGCAGGTCCGCACTGCCGTTGTTGGGAATGTAATGGGTCTGTCCCGCATCCAGGGCCGCCTTGGCCGCCTGGCAAATCGGCTCCGGCGTTGAAAAATCCGGCTCCCCCAGGGTCAGGCTGATACAGCCCGGTGTGGCTGCCGCCAACTGCGCAAACTGCCGGATGGCGCTGCGGGGCGCGCGAAGCAGGTTGGGATTCATGCGATGCTCCATCATTTACTCCGCTTCCTCATCATCTTCGAAGGAAACCACATCTCCCAGTTCGGCGATCTGCTGAAGCACGCCGTCCTGAATGCAGTAGGCCTCGCCGAACAGCGTGGTGTTCCCATCCTCTTCCACCAGGAAATAGCTGCCGTCCGGCAGGGCAAAAAAGCACTCACCCATGCTGTCGGCGTAGGTGATGTCCTCAAACAGCCGCTGCCCGTCCAGCTCGTAATCCTTCACCTGCTGGTAGTGGGGCAGGATGTTCAGGTCTGTAATCCCCAGGCCCTCGGCAAAACGCGGAAAGTCCGGCGCAGACTCTCCTTCTTCCTCCGGCTGGACATAAACCCGCTCCGCCGCGTTCATGCTCCCGGCACTGATTCCCAGGACGACGCCCGGATAGTCCTGCAGCAGCGTCCGCAGGTCCAGCTCCTGGAAAAAGCGGTTCTGGGTCGGCACATGGCCGCCGCAGAGGACCACCAGGTCACTGTCCGCCAGCAGGGCTGCCGCCTGATCCTGGCTGCGGCGATCCAGCACCGTGCTCTGAGAGAATTCCAGCCCAGCCAGGGCAAAGGCCTGGGACATCTCCTGGGTAATTTGATCCGTAAATGCCCCATTGTCCGGATCCGACGCCACAAACAGGCACCGGGGATTCTCCGGCAAACAGGAAATCAAATTCACCAGAAAGCAGTTTTCCGGATTGATGATGGCCCTGGGTGCCCGATACACACAGGGACTGCTGGTCAAAAACGCGATCATGGGGGCATGCTCCTTCCAGGTTGTAATCGATTTTATTATATCACCGCACCGGGCAAAGGTAAATCTTTAAATGCCGCAGCTTCTTTCAGAAGCTGCGGCATTTTTAGTTCTGTTTCCAGCTTACAGCTGCCGCAGGGCGTCCAACAGCTCTGTCTTGCCGCTGGTGCCTTCGTCCTTCATCTTGATCACCCGGGCCGGGACACCGGCCACCACGGCGTTGTCCGGCACGTCGTGGATCACCACGGAGCCGGCGGCCACCACGGCGTTTTTGCCCACATGGACACCCTCGATGACCACGGCGTTGGCGCCCATAAACACGTTGTCCTCCACAATCACCGGTGTGGCGCTGGCAGGCTCCACCACGCCGGCCAGAACCGTGCCGGCGCCGATGTGGCAGTGCTTGCCCACGGTGGCCCGGCCGCCCAGGACGGCGCCCATGTCGATCATGGTGCCCTCGCCCACCACGGCGCCGATGTTCAGAATGGCACCCATCATAATCACGGCGTTTTGGCCGATGGTCACCTGTTCGCGGATGATGGCGCCGGGTTCAATCCGGGCCGGGACCTCCTTGAGATCCAGCAGCGGAATGGCGCTGTTGCGGCAGTCGTTCTCCACCACCATGTCCGCAATATTCTCCCGGTTGGCTTCCAGAATGGGCGCCAGTTCCTTCCAGTCGCCAAAGACAATTTTGTCCCCAGCGCCAAAGACCTGAGCAGAACCAAAGTCAATGGGTGATTTTTCCTTGATATAGACCTTCACGGGGGTTTTCTTTTCCGCCGTGGCAATGTATTGGATAATTTCCTGCGCGTTCATCATGTCAGCGTTCCTCCAGCATGGTTTCCATGTTGTACAGTCCGGCAGGCTTCCCCGCCAGGTATTCCGCGGCAGCCATGGCGCCTTCCGCAAAAAGCATCCGGTCATGGGCCTCGTGCTTCAGGGTGATGGTCTGGGTACCGGTGTTCACCAGTACCTCGTGAATACCCACCACATTTCCCAGACGCAGGGAGTGAATGCCGATTTCCTCCCCGGTGCGCTTGCCGCCTTCCGGACGTCCAATATTATAGGTGGCATCCGGGCGGACGGATTTGATGCCGTCTGCCAGCATCAGGGCCGTTCCGCTGGGGACATCCAGCTTCTGGTCGTGGTGGATCTCCACAATTTCAACCTCTGCCTGGGGGAAGGCCCGGGCAGCCTGTTTGGCCATCTGTACCAGCAGCGCCACACCCACGGACATGTTGCCGGATTGGAACACCGGGATTTGTTCAGACGCCCGGGCGATTTGTGCTTTTTCCTCCGTGGTGTGGCCCGTGGTACCGATGACCACCGGCACATTGCGGGCCTGGGCATACTCCAGCAGCGCCCCCACGGCAGTATGGTGGGAGAAATCAATGATCAGGTCCGCCGGACCGGTGTACTCGGAGAGCTGGCGGTATTCCCGGTGCTCCGGGTTCGTTTCCAGTTCCGGGCTGACCGCGGCGGCCAGGGTATGGGCCGGGCTTTTATCGATCAGCTTCAGCAGGTTCTGACCCATACGGCCCGTGGCCCCGTGTACCAGTATTTCCATGGCAGTTCCCTCATACACGGACGCCGTGGCGGCGCATGGCGGCCAGCAGCGTCTGGAAATGAGCGTCCTCCATGGGAGTCAGGGGCAGGCGCAGATAGTTCTCGCAGAAGCCCATGGCAGCCATGGCAGCCTTTACAGGGATGGGATTGACCTCGCAGAACAGGGCCTGGATCAGATCCAGCATCTGGCACTGCATCCGGGCAGCTCCGGCCACATCGCCGGCAAAGAACCGGTCACACAGCTCCACGGTCTGCTTGGGCAGGACATTGGACAGGACGGAAATCACGCCCTGGCCGCCCATGGACAGGATGGGGACAATCTGATCATCGTTGCCGGAATACATATCCAACCGGTCGCCCACCAGGGCCATGGTTTCCACCACGGCAGAGATATTGCCGTTGGCCTCCTTGATGGCGGCGATGTTGGGATGCTCCGCCAGCTTGGCATAGGTGGCAGGCTGGATGCCGCAGCCGGTCCGGGAGGGCACGTTATAGACAATGATGGGCTTGGTGGAAGCGTCGGCAATGGCGTTGTACATGGCCACCAGGCCGTTCTGGGTGGCCTTGTTGTAGTAAGGCGTCACCACCAGGCAGGCGTCGGCGCCGGCCTGGCAGGCAAACCGGGTCAGCTCCACTGCGTAGGCCGTGTCATTGGAGCCGGTACCGGCAATGACCGGCACCCGGCCGTTGACCCGCTCCACCGCATAAGCAATGGCATCCCGGTGCTCCTCGTCCGTCAGGGTAGAGGCTTCGCCGGAGGTACCGCAGATGACCAGGGCGTTGATGCCCTCTTCCAGCTGCCAGTCGATCAGGCGGCCCAGCTGGTCATAATTGACGCCGTTTTCGTCCAGAGGTGTGACCAGCGCCGTGGCGGCGCCGCGGAAAATGGTTTGGTTTTTCATATCAAGTCCTCCTGCATGCAAAAGAAAAAGCAGCCGACCCGCGGTCAGCTGCAGCCATCGATTGGCAGGTCCCGGCGCACCACGCCGCGTCCCCGCATTCCAGACAGTAGCTCTCCGCATATGCGACAGTCGAACAGATTTTCTCTGCCCGCCCAGAGCCGCCTTTCACCTCGGCGCTCTTCGGCGGTGGTGCCTTTCCCCCGCAGCCCAGGCCTGTGAAGCCCTCCCGCCGCAGGTTACTCATCAACACCGCGCCTCTACTCTCTCTGTGTAATTGCTGAAATCATACCACCATTTTTGTGAAATGTCAACACCTTTCCTGTCTTAAAAAACAGAAAGGCCTGCTGCAAAATTGCAATTTTGCAGCAGGCCCTTGCTGAAAGCACCTCAGCGTTCTTCGCGGAAGTAAGGCAGGCCCAAAGAGGCCGGCGGTTGATTCTCCCGCTTCTTTCGCATGCTGACCAGGATCAAGACCAAGATCGTGGCCAGATACGGCAGCATCTTGAACAGCTCCTGGGAGCTTCTGGTCAAATTCAGAATCTGCAGAGCGTCCTGATCCAGATGCAGGGCACCGATGAGCCAGGCCCGGATCTGCGGCACATACAGATACAGCCAGGTCAGGAAGCCGAACAGATAGGAGCCCCAGATGGCGTTGAGACTGCGCCACACGGCGAAGATGACCAGGGCCACTGCCAGCCAGCCCAGGGCCTCGATGGTGCCTTCACTGGCCCAGGTGCCCTTGATATAATCCATGGTGTAGTACAGGCCACCCAGGCCGGAGATACCAGCGCCGATGCAGGTCGCCAAGTACTTATACCGGGTGACGTTGATGCCGGCGGCATCAGCCGTGGCAGGATTCTCACCCACTGCCCGCAGGTTCAGACCCATGCGGGTTTTGTTGAAGAAGAAGTGCATCAGGATTGCCAGAACAATCGCCAGGTATACCATGAAGCCATGGTTCAGGAAGATCTGTCCAAACCACCCCAGCTTGCTGCCAAGGGGCAGACTGGCCCGGTAGGCCGCGGAGGTGGTGGCCACGGAAATCTGGCCCACGCCGCCAGCCAGGGTGTTCAGGGCGCCGCCGAAGAAATTGGCCACGCCGCCGCCGAAGATGGTCAACGTCAGGCCGGTGACATTCTGGTTGGCCCGGAGGGTAATGGTCAGGAAGCTGTAGATCAGGCCGCCCAGGGCCGCCGCCAGGAAGGCACAGACAAAGCTGATGAGCAGGCAGACCGCCGGAATGGGATTGGGCGTGGAGATTTCATAGGCAAACGCACTGGCCAGGCCGGCAATGCCGCCCAGATACATGACACCGGGGACGCCCAGGTTCAGATTGCCGGATTTCTCCGTCAAAATCTCGCCCAGGGCGCCGTAGAGAATCACCGTGCCAAAGACGATGGCGGAAATAAACAGATTGATCATTTGCTGCCGGCCTCCTTCCGCTTATGGAAAATCACCCGATAGTTGATGAAGAACTCGCTGGCAATGATGCAGAACAGGATGATGCCGGTAATGACATTGGAAGCGAAGTCATTGAGCTTGAACTGGGATGCAATCTCAATGGCGCCCTTCTGCAAAAATACCAGCAGGAACGAAATCAGCAGCATGACAAACGTATTGAACTTGGCCAGCCAGGCCACAATAATCGCTGTGAAGCCGCGGCCGCCGGCCGTGGAGGTGGAAATGGTATGGCTGGCACCGGCCACGGCGATGAAGCCGGCCAGGCCGCAGATGGCGCCGGAGATGGCCATGGTGCGGATAAACACCCGGGAGGGCTTGATGCCGGCATAGCGGGCAGTGCGCTCGCTCTCGCCCAGGACCGCAATCTCGTAGCCATGCTTGGAGTATTTCAGATACAGGAACATGCCGATGGTCAGCGCCATGACGATGATGACGTTCAGGCCGAAATCCAGGCCGAACACTCTCGGAAACCAGCCGGCCTTGGTCTGGGGGTTGATCTGGCCCACGGTGTTGGAGCCGAAGGGGTTCTCCCACAGGGCCACACAGTAGGACGTAATCTGAATGGCGACATAGTTCATCATCAGCGTGAACAGCGTCTCATTGGTTCCCCAGCGAGCCTTGAACACCGCCGGAATGACGCCCCAGACGGCACCGGCCACGATGCTGGCCAGCGCCATAACCAGGAGCATTACCGGCGTGGACATGGCAGCGGACTTGCCCAGATAGATCATCAGGCCCGCCGTGGCCACGCCGCCCACCAGGATCTGGCCTTCAGCACCCACGTTCCAGAACTTCATCTTAAATGCCGGTGCCAGGCCCACGCCGATGCACAGCAGCATCATAGTGTCGCGGATGGTAATCCAAACCCGCCGCTTGGTGCCCAGGGCGCCCTCAAACATGGCAGCATAGACCTTCAGGGGGTTGAGCTTGGTAACTGCGTAAATAAACAGGCCGCTGAGAAGCAAGGCGATCAGAACGAACACCAGGCGAATCAGCCAGTTCTTCCATACGGCAAGGCCGTCGCGCTTGGCGATGCGGATCAGCGGTTCATGATGCACATTGGGGCTGCTCATTCGTGAATCTCCTCCTTCCTCAGATTGGTCATCAGAAGTCCAACTTCCTCCTTGGTTGTGGTCCGGGCGTCCACAATGCCGTTGACCTTGCCGCTGCACAGGACCAGGATCCGGTCACACAGCTCCAGCAGCACGTCCAGGTCCTCGCCGACATAGACCACTGCCACACCCTGCATCTTCTGCTCTGTCAGCAGGTTGTAGATGGTGTAGGAGGTATTGATATCCAGACCCCGGACGGCGTAGGCCGTCATGAGGACCTTGGGCGACGCCGCAATCTCGCGGCCCACCAGCACCTTCTGCACATTGCCGCCGGACAGCCGCCGTACCGGCGTGGAGACGCCGGGTGTCACAACCTCCAGCTGTTCAATGACCTGCTCCGCCAGCTTCTTGGGATTCTTCCGGTCCGCAAAGGCCGACCGGCCGTTGCGGTAGCTGCGCAGCATCATATTGTCGGTCATATCCATGGCGCCGACCAGGCCCATGCCCAGCCGGTCCTCCGGCACAAAGCTGAGACCCACACCGGCTTTCTTGATATCCAGGGGACTCAGCCCCACCAGCTCTTTGCTTTCGCTGGTTTCTCCGGGGTAAAAACGGATGGAACTGCCGCTCTCGGTGATCTGCAGACCCGCGATAGCCTCCAGCAGTTCCTTCTGGCCGCAGCCGGAAATACCGGCAATGCCCAGAATTTCTCCGCCGTAGACGTCAAAGCTGACGCTGTCCAACGCTCTGAGTCCGTAGACGTTCCGGACGGAGAGGTTGTGAATTTCCAGGCGCTTGACCCGATTCACCGGATCCGGACGGTCGATGTTCAGGCTCACTGCCCGGCCGACCATCATGTCCGTCAGTTTCTGGGGATTGGTCTCCGAAGTGGGAACATCCCCGATGTACTCGCCCTTGCGCAGCACCGCCACCCGATCGGAAATCTCCATGACTTCATGGAGCTTGTGGGTGATGATGACAATGGCCTTGCCGTCGGCCTTCATGTTCCGCATGACGTCAAACAGCTTCCGGGTTTCCTGGGGCGTCAGGACCGCAGTGGGCTCGTCCAAAATCAGAATATTCGCACCCCGGTAGAGCACCTTGACAATTTCCACCGTCTGCTTCTCGGAAACGGACATATCATAAATCTTCTTATTGGGATCCACCACAAATCCATATTTTCTGCAGATTTCTGTGATTTTTTCTGCAGCAGCTTTCAGATTCAGGGTGCCCTTCTCATGGAGGCCCAGGAGGATATTCTCCGTGGCCGTCAGAACGTCCACCAGCTTGAAGTGCTGATGAATCATACCGATGCCCAAATCAAAGGCGTCTTTGGGGGAGCGGATGGTCACAGGCTTCCCGTTCACCAGAATCTCACCCGCATCGGGGAAATAAATACCGGAGAGCATGTTCATCAAGGTGGTTTTTCCGCTTCCGTTTTCACCCAGCAGAGACAGGATCTCCCCTCTGCGGATATCCAGATCCACCTTGTTGTTCGCAACAACAGCGCCGAAGGTTTTCGTTACGCCTCTCATTTGGACAGCGTTCTCAATTGCCAAGAAAATCACCCTTTCTCCGTGGCAGCCTGCCTCATGGGCAGGTCCCGGGGATCTTTTATTTCAGTTGCAACCCAAAATGGGGGGCACAGGCCCCCCATTTATATCGTGCAGTTGAAGATCAGTTCAGCTCAGTGATGCCATCAATCCGCAGAGCAAAGTACGGTGCGGAACGCAGGACAGACTCTTCAAAATAGCCGTCCACAATGGCTTCGCCGGTATCATTGACCCAGTCACCATTGGAGTCCAGACCGAAAGCGGAAGTCACACGGCCGTCCTCGTCCACAACGTAGGAACCGTCAGCAGCGGGCTGGCAGGTGAACTTGCTGGTGTCAAACACATGCAGGGAACCGTCCTTCAGGCCGGCCCAGGCAGCGTCCACAGCCTCCTGGGTGCCTTCCGCACAGCTGGAGCCCAGATCGGAGATCTTCACAGCATCGTCTGCAGCACCGCAGGCAAAGTCGGTGGGGATCTCTTCGCCGGCCAGGAACTTCTCCAGGGTGGCCTTGTACAGGACAGCCCAGACGTTCTGAGCGGAAGTCAGAGCAGCATCGGGGGCCACAGCCAGCATATCGATGTTGTAGCCGACGGAGTAGACAACCTTGCCGGACTCAAAGGCGGCCTGCACAGCGGAGGGAGCGCCGGTGGAGTCGGCATGCTGGCCGATGATGACGCAGCCGCGGCCCATCAGAGCATTGGCAGCTTCGCCTTCTGCGACGGGATCATACCAGGAGTTGGTGTACTGCACATCCATATGGGCTTCAGGCACGATGGACTGGATGCCCAGCAGGAATGCGGTGTAGCCGGAAACCACTTCGGCATAGGGATAGGCGCCGACATAGCCCACATAGGGATCGGTGACGGAGCCGTCATCCATGAGTTCCTTCAGCTTCATGCCGGCCACCACGCCGGACACATAGCGGGACTCATAGGTGTAGGGGAAGATGTTCTTCAGGTTGCTCAGGCCGGAGCCGGCAGCCAGATCGCCGGTGCAGGCGACAAAGATGGTATCGGGGAACTCCGCAGCAGCCTGGCCCATGTGGGTCTGATGGCCGTAGGAATCGGAGAAGATGATGCCGCAGCCGGCGTCGGCCAGGTCCGCAGCGGTATCGTAGCAGGTCTCGTCCTCGGGGATGTTGTACTTGAAGGTCACATTCTCCATGGGAATGCCCAGCTCCTGGCAGGCCTGGGTCACACCCTCAATGTGAGCCATGTCGTAGCCGGAGTTCTCATCATGCACCAGGATGACACCGATCTTGATGTCGGTGCCGGGTTCCTCTGCAGGTTCGGGCTCCGTTGCAGGCTCTTCAGGCGCCGGCTCGGCAGGCGTCTGCGTAGTTTCGGCCGGAGCTTCGGTCGTCTGCTCCGGTTCCGCGGGAGTCTCAGCTTTGCTTCCGCAGGCAACCAGGCCAAAAACCATTACCAGGGCCAGAAGCAGTGCAAGAAATTTTTTCATACTTTCATTCCTCCTATTTCAGATATGCAGGTAGGGCCTGCCCAAAAGCAGACATTCGCGCCATACTTTTGGAATGTAGATATTTTACTAGATAATCGCAAAAGTTACAATAGTAATCCCAGATTTTTTGCGAATTTGTGCATTTCGCCCTGTTATTGTTCGGTATGGGGTGGAAAAATTATCATTTTTTTAAATTTCGCTTCCCTGCTGTCCGCCTGTCATTCTACGTTTTTGTCAGAAATATAAAAGCGCCCGTACTGCAGGACAGAACGGGCGCAGTGGCAGCCGGCGGGGGGATACGCCTGCCGCTTATGCACACGCGGAGGGGGATATTCCGCGCCGTGACAAAAGAAAAAGCCGCCGGAGGCCGGCAGCGAAAAACAAAACCGAAACGGTAAACGTCTCGGAACTTTGGGCGATTTCCGGTTCCGGCGGAAACATGCAGCTGGCTCCAGTGTATCTGACTTATTCCGGCAAAGCGGACTTCACAGTGACCGACTCGCGGGGCGTTGCACCCCATTCCACCTGAGAGAACCAGCAACCTCATTCACTTGTATGTTAGATCATACCACAGCTCTGCGGATTTGTAAATGTTTTTCTTGTTCTGCAGCACATTTTCTGCTATGATACACACAGTCTCTTAACCAGGAGGTCCCCTATGAAACGGGTTTTACTGCTGGCCACCGGCGGCACCATCGCCACTCAGAAAACCGCCCAAGGCCTTGTTCCCCAGCTCACTTCCCAGCAGCTTTTATCCTGCATTCCGGAAATTGAATCGCTGTGCCACGTGGATACTCTGCAGCTGTTCAATCTGGACAGCACCAACCTGAGTCCTGCCCACTGGATCGCCATCGCACAGGCAATCCGGGAGCATTATGCGCAATATGACAGCTTTGTGATCTCCCATGGTACGGATACCATGGCCTATACCGCAGCGGCCCTGAGCTATTTGATTCAGGGCGGTACGAAGCCCATCGTCCTCACCGGCGCCCAGCAGTCCATCGGCAATCGGGAAACTGATGCCCGGCGGAACCTCTATGACGCCTTTCTCTATGCCGTTTCCAACTGCGCCTGGGGTGTCACCATCGTTTTCAACGGCCAGGTCATTCTCGGCACCCGGGCCAGAAAAATGCGCAGCAAAAGCTATAACGCTTTTGCCAGTATTGGATATCCGGAAATCGCCCTGATCCGGGATCAAAAGGTTTTTTCCATTCTTCCCAAGCCCGCTCTTTCCCCGGAGCCTGTTTTTTCCCTCTCCCTCAATCCCAATCTGTTCGTGCTGAAGCTCATTCCCGGCATCCGGGCTGACATTTTCCGTCTGCTGCAGCCGGCTTATGATGCGATTATCCTGGAGGGTTTCGGCGTGGGCGGCGTTCCGTATTACGCCAACCAGGATTTTGCCCAGGCCGTTGGCCAGTGGGTTGCCACCGGCAAGCCCCTGATTATGACCACCCAGGTCACTTATGAGGGCAGCGACATGTCCATTTATCAAGTCGGCCACATCATCAAAGAAAAATACGGAATTGTCGAGGCCTACGACATGACGTTGGAAGCCGTAGTCACCAAGACCATGTGGCTGCTGGGGCAGGGTCTTGATCAGAACGGCTTCCGGGACCGCTTTTACCAGCCCATTCAGCACGACATCCTCCGCCCGGAATAACAGATTTTTTAAAAAATCTGCTTGACAAACAGGGCTTTGATGTGTATAATCAGTCATGCTTGTTGAGCCGCTGGTATAGCTCAGTCGGTAGAGCAGCTGATTTGTAATCAGCAGGTCGGGGGTTCGAGTCCGTCTACCAGCTCCAACCTCTTTCAGCAAGGAAGTAAATATGGGGGAATTCCCGAGTGGCCAAAGGGGACAGACTGTAAATCTGCTGGCGATGCCTTCGGTGGTTCGAATCCACCTTCCCCCACCAAACATCCGAACGCATTCGCGTTCGGATGTTTACTTTTTCACTATTACTTCTTCTCTATTCCCTAAAAAGTTGTTCAAATAATTCAAGAATTACAAGTCCAGTGTGAAGCGTAAATAAATGATTATGGTCAGAGAAACAGAGCAGCCGCCCTGTCCTCTGACCATTTTCTGTTTTAGGAGCTTCATCCGCAGAGGAAGAATTCAATTTTTCTCCCCTTCCCTAGCCGATCCCGTTTTTCCTCTGACCCACTTTTGACCCACATCGCGAAAGCAGCCAATGGACCGGTTGGATTTGTCCACCCAGGACGTTCACCGGCACACCGTTTTTATTTATACATTTCCCCTGTCAAATTGAACATGCAGACAACATCCTATGGTTATTTCTTCATTTTGATCGTCATTAAGATTCCGTGATAAAAAAACGTGCTTCTATGGACTATTCTTGGAACATGATATATATTATGATTGCTCAAAAAGTAGCTTTTGATTTTTCTGACAGCAATACATCTTTTAGAACAAAACTGTACGCTGAAATAACAGAAAAATATTTATCTGAAGCCACCTATAATCCGGTTATGGTCATTGCTGGATTAAGAATAAAAATTGAAGAAGTTATATATCAGCAACTTGACCCCGAAGATCAAGAAGCATATATTGCAGAAACCTCCTGTTATTTTTGGTGAAACGCCCCGGAAAGCCCTTGGGAACAGGTGCTTTCCGGGGTTTGGAACCCCCTTCGCCTCGAAAACGGCGTTTTGGAACCCCCTTCGGAAAAACCCGGAAACGTCCGCACATCTCCGGCCTAAGAGCCGCCCGCACTGCGGGCGGTTGGCCTCCGAAACGTCTGCCTGCGGGCAGATATGCGGGCGTTTGTGATCGCAGAGGCGGGCCGCGGAACGTCTCTGCTTTCTCCTGCTTCCGTTTTCCTTCTCCAAAAGTTCCCTTCATACGGGCCTCAGCCTGCCGTTTTGGGGCCTTCGTGGGCCGTTCCCGCCCTGCCGCGCGAAACCGCCACACGCGCCGTTCTGTGGCTTCACGGGGTCTGTTTTGCCTATGTACTGTCTCCCGGTGTTTTTATTTATACATTTCCCCAGCCAGTCTGGAATGGGGGTCATGGTTTCGCGACCTCCTTCCAGCTGCTTTGACTGAGCAGATAGTATTCGTTGTAGGTCTGCCGGGTCTTTCATTTTCCACTTTGAGAGGATGATAGAACTATGGCACAACCATCCTACCAGCACCGCGTTGTCTATTTTCAGAACAGCCGGCAGCTCCAGATCACACTGGACGACCAGTTTGCGCTGCCTATTCATATTCCTTCCTGCTGTACGCTGGAAGGCCGCACCATTACGATGCCGCTGGGAGAAGGTCTGTTTGATTTCTGCTACGCAGACTTCACAAGGATACAGCAGTATGCGATGTACAACTGCGGCGACTCGTATCTCTTGGAGCCTGTTTCCGTGCCGTTTGAGGACACACTATACGCCGCGCTTTTCCGGACCGATCCAGGAAGACTGCTTCGCTTCGGGCGCTGCAGAAGGAGTATTTGAATCTGCTGCTTCTCTGCTGCGACGCCGACTATGAGCCGGAGGTCCTGGGTGACCTCACCGCCGCGGACCGCTATGCGCTCTGGTGCATGATTAACGGCTGCTCTCCGGAGACAGTCCACGCGGAAGGCAGCACCCAGACCTGCCAGCAGTTGGCCGTGGCCTCCGCGTTTCACTCCAAGCTCAAGGCAACGACGGCGACAACGCCTGGGGCGTGTACAGTAAATACTATAAGCGTTATTACGCCCGAATCAAACGTGGCGCCCTCACCGCCGCTGCGTTCAAACAGTGGCAGGAGGACGCCGCGAGGATGCGGGATCGGTGTCTGGATGGCAAAATGACTTTGGACGAATACAGGAACTGGCTGGATCGGTACTTTCAAAATCCGTCGATATCGTGCCCGTACGCAAGTCACATACAATGTGATGCCGTCTGTATTGGTCGTGGAAAAACTACAACGACAAGGATCGTTTGAGCCGGCGGTATTGCCAAAGGCAGGCGCAAAGGGCGATGACAGAGGCCAGAATATCACTGACTGTATGGGCCATGGCGATTCCGATGAAGCCAAACAGGAACTCCATCAGATACAGGACCGGGATCAGCAGCGCACCCTGCCGCAGGACAGAGGTCACGGTGGCCAGGGGCGCATTGCCTGCCGCCTGAATGAAATTTGAACTCAAATAATAAAATCCCAACACCGGCCCTGCCAGCAGCAGCCACACGACCATCTGCCCGCCCATGGCGGCTGCTTTGGGGTCCCGGAGGAACAGACCGATGAGGGTGCTGCGGCCCAACGTGCATCCCACAGTGGTGACGATACCCACCACAGTGGTAAGAACAGCGGTCTTGGTCAAAATCTCCCGCAGCCGTGGGAGATTTTTTGCGCCATAGGTATAGGCCATCAGGGGCTGAACACCCATGCAGATGCCCATTTGGACCAAGCCAATGATCATGATCACTTTGGAGGCAGCGCCCATGGCGGCAATGGCATTGGTACCGTAGGCCTTCAGCAGCCGATTAGCAAAGGTGGAGGCCAAGCCGGACAGGATGCCGCTCAGGGCATTGGGAAGCCCCAAAGCCATAATAGGAAAGATTGCCTGAGGACGCTTCAGCGCACAGCGAGGCTTCAGATTCAGAACGCCAGACTTGTGCAGGGCGTAATAGGCAAAATAGGCGCTGCCCGCAAGATTGCCCAACACCGTGGCTGCCGCCGCTCCCGCCACGCCCCAGTTCATCACCAGAATAAACAACGGATCCAATATCAGGTTCACGACCGTACCGGAAACATTGCCGATCAGCCCCTCCTTGATCGCGCCTTCGGCGCGAATCAACATGGCCATGCCCTGACTGAACAACATCACAGGCGCGCCCAACGCCAGAATACGCATGTAAGTCCCTGCGTAATGCCACATATCCTGTGTGGCACCGAGAACTTGCAGCAAAGGGTCTGTGAACAGCAGCACGATCACAGCAAATCCCCCGCCGAACAGCAGGAAAATCCAGCCGCACAGGCTGGCACAGGTTCTGGCATCCTCGCTGTTTCCGGCCCCCAATGCTTTGGCGATCGTGGCGCACCCGCCGACCCCGATCATGGTGGATACTGCCGACAGCACGGAAAACACCGGCCCCACTACAGAAATTGCGCCCACCTGGGCCGTATCGCCTAACCGTCCGACAAAGAAGAGATCGGCCATATTGTAGACGATCATGACGAGGACGGTAAAAACCGAAGGAACCGCCATGGAAAGGATTGCTTTCCAAACGGGGGTGTCCCGGAACAGGGCTTCGTTCTTCATCGCCACGGTTCAGCCGCGCCAGCTCCCCAGGTAAGCAAGGCTCCCCTTCGGATGGCGGGTCTGGGTCGTCCGGTCCACTGCAATCAGGCCGAAAGTCATGGAGTAGCCCTTCTGCCACTCGAAATTGTCCAGGAGACTCCAGTGGCAGTAGCCTTTTACAGGAATTCCGTCGGCAATGCAGTTCTGAACACCTGCCAGGGCACGGCGGATGAATTCCACCCGGCGGCTGTCGTCGGCGGTGGCAATGCCGTTTTCGGTGACGATCAGATCTCCGGGAAAATCGGCGGCAACCTTACGGATCACGTGCTCCAACGCCTCGGGATAGAACTCATAGTCCATCTGCGTCAGCTCCGCGCCTTCCGGCGTGGGCAGACTGCCGGTGGCGTCGATCCGCGAACGGGTGTAGTTCTGGACACCCAGAAAATCATCGTCCCGGATAGCGGGCAGGTAATGGGTGAATTCCTCCGCCCATTCTCTGGCTGCGTTTTCCTCGCCGCCGGACAGGGCCTGAATATCATGGAGACTCAGGGTCAGACCCACCTTCACATGGGGCGCAGCTTCCCGGATGGCGGCCCGGGCCGCCTTGTGGGCTTCCATCACGATCTCGTCTCCGTGGGGGGTCCTGGGACTGGTAAAATTCTCGCATTTTGCGACGCCGAAGACCTCCATGGTCTCCTGCGCGGCAGCCTTCATGTTTTCCATCATCTTTTCCAGGTTCATACCCACCTGCACAGTCCCGTCGGTTTTCCCGGCGGACATCTTCGCCATCATCTGCTTTTTATAACGCTCGGCAATGGCAGCCACCTGAATGCCCATGTTGGCTTCGTTGATGGTGCAGACGTAGTGCAGCTCGCTGCCCAGCTGCTCCATCACATAGCGGACATAGCGGCCAAAGTCGGCGACGATAGAATCCGCCTCCCAGCCGCCCTTGGAGATGATCCACTTGGGGCTGGAGAAGTGGTGCAGCGTCACAATGGGCTCGATGCCGTTTTCCTTGCAGCAGCGGATCACGTCGCGGTAGTGCTCGATCTCCGCTTCATCGAACACGCCCTCCTGCGGCTCGATTCGGGCCCACTCCAAAGAGAAGCGGTAGGCATTCAGCCCGGCCTGGGCCAGAAGTCGGATATCCTCTTCATAGCGTTGATAATGGTCAACCGCGTCGTTGCTGGGTTCAGCGAAGCTGGTATGGACCATGTGTTCCATGGCCCAGCAGTCGCTGTTGGTGTTGTTGCCCTCCACCTGATGGGCGGCGGTGGCGGCGCCGATGAAAAAGTCCGGTGCGAATTTTGGCATTGCGCATTCTCCTTTTCGTTTTTTTCTCCATTTTAATCGGAACGACGACATATGAATATCAAAAATTAGGAATGTGTATCAATCATTTGCCATTTTCCATGGAGTCAGCGAAAAAGTGACAAGCAATCATAATTTTTGATATTCAATCCCTGCGGATTGCAGGTACAATGCGTACATAAAAACCCCGTCACCGGGGAGAAACACACAAAGGGAGGATTTTTTCCATGGCGAGAGACAAGAGAACCCAAAGCGAAATCGACGGCGTGCAATACAGGCGCGCCAAACTCTGGCAGGTCATTTTGTATGCCTGCAACGCCCTGGTGGGCATGACGGTCTATTCCCTCATCGGCCTGGCCAGCTACTCAGCCAGTATCGGCTACGGCGTCACCACGGCGGTGGTCGGTATTATTCTGACCTGCACCAGAATTCTGGACGGTGTCACCGATCCGCTGCTGGCCTTTGTCTATGACAAAGTCAACACCAAATTCGGCAAGCTCCGCATCCTGCTGGCCGGCGGTTTTGCCGTCGAGGCCATTGCGCTGCTGTGCATGTTTGATCTCATGTCCAGCAAGGGCTTCGGCTGGATCACCTTCACATTGCTGTATGTGGTCTACGTCATCGGCTACACCATTACCAACATGACGGCCCAGACCATCCCCGCCATCATGTCCAACGACCCCAAGCAGCGCCCCACCATCGGCGTGTGGACCACGGCCCTCAACTATCTGGTCCCCATGGTCATGATGATGGTTCTGAATGTGGTGCTGCTGCCCAGATTCGGCGGCAGCTACAACCAGGCATTTCTGTCCGCCGCCTGCCGTCTGTGCCTGACTGTGGGTGCTGTGGGCATCGTCCTGGTGTGCATCGGCGTATCCGAATTTGACAAGCCCGAGAACTTCATCGGCACCAATAAAAAGCGCGAGCCCCTGAAGGTGAAGGATATGCTGGCTGTTCTGCGGCACAACCGCCCCCTGCAGTGCTACATTGCCGCGGCTGCTTCCGACAAGCTGGCCCAGCAGACCGCTTCCCAGGCCGTGATCACCACCATGCTCTCCGGTATTATCATTGGCAACATGGGCCTGTCCACCATTCTGAGCATGATTGGCATGCTGCCTTCCATCCTTTTTGCCATTGTGGGCGCCCGATATGCCGGAAAGCACGGCAGCCAAAAGTCCATTGTCAACTGGACCTGGGTCTGCCTCGCTATCGCGACAGTGTTCTTCCTGTTCTTTGTGATCATCGATCCCAAGCAGATCGCCGTGATGTTCAGCCCCATGATGATCCTCTATGTGATCCTGACGCTGGCCCTCAACGGTGCGAAGATGTGCGTCACCACCGCCAACACCTCCTTTATGGCCGACATCATCGACTACGAGCTGGACCGCAGCGGCAAGTATGTTCCTGCCGTGGTCACCGGCGTTTACAGCCTGATTGACAAAATCATTTCCGCGTTCGGCGCAACCATCGCTACCGCCGCCGTGGCCCTCATTGGCTACACCACCACCATGCCTCAGCCCGGTGAGACCTGCACCCCCGGAATCTTCTGGCTGACCATGGCTGTCTACTTCGGACTGCCCATGCTGGGCTGGGTCTGCACCCTGTTTGCCATGCGGCTGTGCAAGCTGGACAAGGCCGAAATGGTCAACGTCCAGAAGCGCATTGCCGACAAAAAAGCTGCCGCGCAGCAGGAGCTGTTTGCCGAACAGATGCAGTAATGCAAGACAAGGTGTGCCGCAGACAGCGGCACACCTTGACGAGATTTATCTGTTTCTTTGCTGTGACCTGTATTCTGCCGGGGTCATGCCTGCCACCTCTTTGAACACCTGGCCGAAATAGCTCCGGGTGGTGAAGGCCAACTGCTCCGCGATCTCCGGAATTGGCAGCTCTGTGGCTGCCAGTAGAATCTTGGCCCGCTCCACTTTGGCATATTTGATGTAGTCCGTAATACTCAGACCGGTCTCTTCCCGGAAGCGGCGGGTGATGTAGTATTCGCTGTAGCCCACCAGCTTGGCCAGATCCTCCGCCTGGAGTTTCTTTCCCAAATTCATTTCGATATAGTCGCAGCACTTCTGCACCTGGGGACTCAGCTTGGGATTGGTGCGGCGTTTGTGAACCCGGCGGACAAAGTCGTCGTACATGATGCCGGGAATAGCGCCCAGTTCGTCAAAGGTAGCGGCGCTTTCAGTGGCCTGGATGTAGTAGTTTCCCAATTCATAGGCTTCGTCCGGAGAGAGGCCGCCTTCAATGGCTGCCCGGCAGACCAGAGAGCAGAACACCTCGTTGGAGATTTTCCCCTGGCGCAGGGGATCCGGGCTCTGCACCGGCACGCCGTTGCTCAGAAGGATGGACGTCCCCAAAGCTTTTTGGTAGTCCAGGTCTCCGAAGCGCACCATTTGCAGCATGGCCTGCTCTGCCATATAGACCATCTGCCGGTCCCGGTGCGGTTTTTCCGGGTCGCCGGACAGGAGCGGAGAATGGGCCGTATCTGTCACATGAAGATCGCAAATTCCCAGCCGCTGGCCGGAAACGCAATAGTGGAGCATCAGCAGATATCGCGAAAACATGATATTCTGCACCGCCGGGACGCAGTGGAGCGCGTCCAGGAAATGGTGCTTCCAAATCATGCTCATTTCCACTTCCGGATAGGCCTGCAGGCTCCGCTCGATGGTGCTGACAGAGGTGTTGGCGGAAAAGGCCGGCCCGATGGTGTAGATTCGCCGCAGCACGCCGTTCTCCTTTTCCGCGGCCACGCCCCACAGGAGGCCAAATTCCGTCCCCAGGGTCACGGGCCTATCGTGGGCGCGCACATGGGCCAGCATTCGATCCTGCAGTCCAAAGATAGAGAAGGCGGCGCCGAACAGCGCCTCGTTGGGGCAATTGGAGCTTAAAAGCTGCCCGTTTTCATCGTAGCGCCAGAGATAAATGTCGTTTCCGCAGCGCAGGAGCTCCTGAAAGAGCGCCAGTGTTTCCTGCAGTTCCATACCGAATTCCCCCTTTTTATTCAGTATAACACAAAAAAGGAGTTGTTTCCATGAGAATTACCACCTGTCTCCATGACCAATGGAAGTTTGTAAAATCCGCCCCCGACGCCATCGCTGCTGCGGCGGCCCAGGGAGAGCCTGTGACGCTGCCCCATACCTGGAACGCTGTGGACGGTCAGGACGGCGGCAACGACTATTACCGCGGCGTTTGCTGGTATGTCCGGCAGCTGCCGAAGCCCGAGGCCGACGGCGCGGTGTATCTGGAATTCCAGGGCGCGGCCATGACAGCGGAGGTCTATCTCAATGGAGAAAAGCTCTGCACCCACCATGGCGGCTATTCCACCTTCCGGGTCAACCTGACCGGACACCTCCAGGCGGAAAACACCCTGGCCGTGTCAGTGGATAACCGTGACAACGACACGGTGTATCCTCAGAAGGCCGATTTCACCTTCTACGGCGGCCTGTACCGGAATGTAAACCTGATCGTAGTGCCGCAGGCGCACTTTGAACTGGATTACTGCGGAACCCCCGGCATCAAGGTCACCCCGGTGGTGGACCTGGAGGCCAAAACCGCCCGGGTCACCGTGGAAACCTGGCAGAACGCCGGCCCTGTGACTGTCACCGTGGACGGGAAAAGTCAGACGGTCCCCTCCGTAGACGGCCACGCCCAGGCCGTGTTCCCCCTGGAGAACGTCCATCTGTGGGACGGTCTGGACGATCCTTATCTCTACACCGCGGTGGCTGCTCTGGAAAGCGGCGACGAGGTTTCGACCCGCTTCGGCTGCCGGAAATTTGAGATCGATCCCCAGAAGGGCTTCCTGCTCAACGGCCGCAGCTATCCCCTGCGGGGCGTCAGCCGCCATCAGGACTGCAAGGGCGTAGGCAACGCCCTGACCTTGGAACATCACAAGCAGGACATGGCCATCATCCGGGAATTGGGCGCCAACACCCTGCGCCTGGCCCACTACCAGCACGCCCAGGAATTCTATGACCTGTGCGACGAAAACGGCCTGGTGGTCTGGGCGGAGATTCCCTATATCACCATGCACATGAAGCACGGCCGGGCCAACACCCTCAGCCAGATGGAGGAATTGGTCATCCAGAATTACAACCATCCCTCTATCTGTCTCTTATACACATCTGACGCTGCCGACGATATGCAGTGTGTA
>CAMBCW010000006.1 GCA_945864925.1 uncultured Clostridia bacterium | reverse complement strand
GATTCCTCTACGTCTCGTGGGCTCGGAGATGTGTATAAGAGACAGGACTTCGACAAGGCCATGGTGGCCATGAGCAAGAAAAACCGCGTCCTGGAGGGCAAAACCGTCCGCCAGTGGATTGGCCAGACCGACCATACCCTGGTCTATGAGCGCCGGGGGCTGGTATTTGTCTACAACTTCTTCCCCACCGGCGCCGTGGATCACTTCTTCGTCCCCGTCAGTGCCGAGGGCGACTATCAGGTCATTTTGTCCACCGACGAAGGCCGGTTCGGCGGCTACGACCGGATCTCCACCACCTATGTCTACACGGCCTACCGGAATGATGAAGGCAAGCTGGGCTTCCAGATCTATCTGCCCAGCCGCACGGCCATGGTCCTGAAAAAGCTTCCGAAAAAGAAACAGGAGGAGCGAAAATGAAGCCCATTGAACTGAAGGATTTTTTGCATTATCGCTTTCTTTCCAATGTGAAATACGCCCCCGGCGGCGAAAAGGCGGCCTTTGTGGTCACCAACTGCTGCGAAGAGGACAACAGCTATGAAAGCCGGCTCTGGCTCTATGACGGTTCTGTGCGGCAGCTGACGGATTTGGGCAGCGAGCGCAGCTTCTTCTGGGAGGACGAAAACTGCCTGCTCTTCCCTGCCGTCCGCTCCAAGGAGGAGAAGAAGCGCCGGGAGGCCAAGGAGGAGTTCACCAGCTTCTACCGCCTGGATCTCCGGGGCGGCGAGGCCCTCCACGCCTTCACCTGGCCCTTTGCAGCCCAGCGGGTGGAGCGGGTCGGAGCGGTCTATGTGGCTTCCGGCTCCATGGACGCCAACTGCCCGGATTACTATCAAATGGACAAGGACCAGCGGGCCGGCGTGGCCAAAACCCGAGAAGAGGAGAAGGACTATGAGGTCCTGGACGAGATCCCCTTCTGGCTCAATGGCGACGGCATGATCAATAAATGCCGTACCGCTCTGTTTACCGTTTCGGACCAGGGCCGGGTACAGCGGATCACGGAGCCTTTGTTCAACCTGGACGACTTTGCCTGCCTGGACGGCATGGTCTATTTTGCCGGCAGCGCCTATGACAGCAAGGTGCCCCTGCTTGGCTTCCGGCTCTACCGTCTGAACCCCGAAACCGGGGAAACGGCCCTGGTGGGAGAATATCCCGACCTGTCCCTGGGCAAGCTTCAGGCCGTGGGCGGCGAACTGTGGCTCCTGGCAGCTGCATGCCAGCGCCATGGTCTCAATGAAAACGGCTGGATGTACCGGGTGTCCCTGACCGACGGCAGCCTGACGGTGCTGCGGGAAGAGGAAACCAGCATGCACGGCAGCGTGGGCAGCGACTGCCGCTACGGCGGCGGCCAGAGCTGGCAGACCAAGGGCGGCAGCCTCTATCACATCACCACCCGGGAGGACAGCGCTCTGCTGTACCGCCTGGACGGCGACGGCAGCAGCACCGCGGTGGTGGACAAAAAGGGCAGCATCGACTGCATCGCCCTCAGTGAGGGTGCGGAGGAGGCCCTGCTGGTGGCCCTCTACGACAACCATCTCCAGGAGCTCTACGCCGCAGACCTGACCACGGGCAGCCTGCGGCAGCTGAGCCATTTCAACGACGCGGTCCTGCAGGACAAGTATGTGGCGGATTATCATCCCCTGACCATCGAGAGCCGGGGCGAGCAGATCGGCGGCTATGTGCTGCTGCCCAGGGACTTTGATCCGGCCAAGACCTACCCGGCGGTGCTGGACATCCACGGCGGCCCCAAGACGGTCTACGGCCCGGTGTTTTACCATGAAATGCAGCTGTGGGCCTCCATGGGTTATTTCGTGTTCTTCTGCAACCCCAAGGGCGGCGACGGCCGGGACAACCGGTTCATGGACATCCGGGGCCACTACGGTGAGACGGACTATGAAAACCTCATAGACTTCACCGACGCGGTGCTGGCTGCGTATCCGCAGATCGACCGGGCGCGGCTCTGCGTCACCGGCGGCAGCTACGGCGGCTTCATGACCAACTGGATCATCGGCCACACGGACCGGTTCTGCTGCGCCGCCTCCCAGCGGTCCATCTCCAACTGGCTCAGCTTCTGGGGCGTGTCGGACATCGGCTTCTACTTCGCTGCCGACCAGTGCGACGCCAGTCTCTATGACAGCCCCGAGCAGCTCTGGCGGCAGTCTCCCGTGCGCTATGCGGCCAACGTGAAGACCCCCACCCTGTTCATCCACTCCGACGAGGACTACCGCTGCCCCCTGGAGCAGGGCCTTCAGATGTTCACGGCCCTGAAGGACCGGGGCGTGCCCAGCCGCCTGTGCCTGTTCCACGGCGAAACCCACGAGCTCTCCCGCTCCGGCAAGCCCAAGCACCGGGCCCGCCGGCTGAAAGAGATCACCGATTGGTTCGAAACCTACGCCAAAGCATAACAGTCGGCAAACGATAAAACGGGCTTCCGCGACTGAGCAGCGGGAGAAGCGTGAAGGGGGCAAAAAGCCCCTTCGCGTTCCATAAAAAAAGGTTTCCGAACTTTTTGCAGTTCGGAAAACCGCACGCAGCGTGTCGAAAAGACTTTTTCGACACGCTGCAAGGCGCGGCCTGAGGCCGCGCCTTTGTTGTTATACCACCGCCTGGCAGCAGTCGAAATCGTGATCGATATAGTGGGCGATAAAGCGGACCTTGAAGTTCCGCCGGTCGCAGATGCCCTCGGTGGAGCCGCCGGAGACATCCAGATCCTCCGGCAGGACAAACTTGATGCACCGGACTGTGACGTCCCGGCACTGGGTCCTGGTATGGGCCGGCACCGTGACGGTTTTCAGCCCCCGCTTGTGCTCCAGGCCGTGTTCGTCCACCTCCGAGAGGATCACCGCCAGAGCCACCCGCCGGTTGGGGCAGACATTGCGCAGCGTCACATCCAGCTGGAGAATCCGTCCCAGAGACTCCAGGTGCAGATCCCCGGCGTCAAACTCAATGGCGTCCTCACAGCCGTCGATGTGCACGGACACCGGCTCCGGACAGGGCTCCGGGAATACATCCGATCCGCAGTCCACCTCCAGCACCGGATTGGGGAATTCCACATGGTTGCCTTCCTTGTCGTCATAGGTGATCTCGCTGTTGACCTCCATCGTGCCGGAGCAGCCGCCCAGGTGCTGCACCACAAAGTCCAGACTGGCCCCCTCGCTGCCGCTGACGCCCAGCTTGTCGATGGTCCAGCGCAGGGACTGGGCGTCGATGACGCTGGCCGCTCCCTTGGTGGGCGTGGACACCGATACAATGCGGAAGCAGTCCTGCAGCGTCTCCTCGATGACGATGTCGGTAGCCCCCGGCTTCGACAGATTCCGGGCCAGGTTCTCAAACAGATCCTCCAGCTCCTGATCCGTGGGGGCAATGGTCACATAGGCCTCCGGCGGTTTGGAGGCCCAGTCCTCCAGCGCGTCCTCGTCCACACCGCCGTTGCCTGCCAGGCCAATGACATAGATGATGCTGCCGTCGGCCCGGATTCCCGCGGCCACGGGACTGGGATTGGTGCCCGCCGTGGTGACGCCATCGGTGAACATCACCAGCACCCGGGCGTTTCCGGAGTGGGGTGTCAGCAGCTGAGCCGCTTTGGTGAAGGCGTCGGCATGATTGGTGCGGCCGCCGGCGGTCAGACCGTCGATGGCCGTTTTCAGCTGACTCACCGAGGTGATCATCTGGGTGTTCTGGGTGGCCGTGGTGGAAAAGCTGACAATTCCGATGCGGCTACCGAAGCCGATCTGCCCGCTCTGGGTGCCTCCGGTGGCTTCCGCAATGATATCCACAAATTTCTTGGCGCCGTTCTTCAGGCTGGCCAGAGGGGTGCCCGTCATGCTGCCGGAACGGTCCAAAATCAGCACAATATCCGTGGGATTGGACATGAGATCCGGCTCCGCCGTCAGGGACAGGGTGACCGTAAAGGTCCCGCCGCACTCAATTTTGTCCACATTGATGCTTTTGTTGGCATTGGTTACTCCCATGCGCACCATACCTTTCTGAGCCATAGGCTCAGGCCAGTATATGACACAGTTCGACAGGAAGTGCAAGCCCTACCGGTCCCACTTTTCGCACAGGGCCGTGACCTGATCGGCAAATTTGCCCAGCTCCCGGTTGCACAGGCCCCGGTTCTTCTCGATGATGTGCAGCAGCCGCCGGCCGGCCTGATACAGCCGCTCAAAGACGGGATTGAATTTGGCGCCCTGGGTCTTCTTTTCCAGTTTTGTGCGGAAGCCCTCCGCCAGCCAGGTCCTGGCAGTCAGGTCAAAGACGCCGCCGTTATAGGGCGCCTCGGCGTCCAGGCCCAGCTGCTCCCGGATTGCTTGCGCGAAATCGTCGGCGGACTGGCTCTCGCCATGGTTGACAAAAACCTTGGCGGGCTGCTCCTCCAGAGCCCCCAGCCAGTCCAGCAAAATCTGCTGATCGCCGTGGCCGCTGATGCCCTCCATCTGGGCGATCCGGGCTGCAACCTGGATTTCCTCCCCGAACAGTTTGACGGACTTTGCCCCATCCAGCAGCTTCCGGCCCAGGGTTCCCTCAGACTGATATCCCACAAAGAGGATGGTGCTCTGGGGCCGCCACAGGTTGTGCTTCAGGTGATGGCGGATGCGGCCGGCTTCGCACATGCCGCTGGCGGAGAGGATAACCTTGGGCTCCGGATCCAGATTGATGGCCATGGAATCCTGGCTGGTGACAGAGGTTCGCAGATTGGGGAACATAATGGGATCCACCCCCTGGGCCAGCAGCTGGAGGGTCTCTTCGTCGTAATAATCCATGAGCCCGCCGGAGTAGATCTTTGTGGCCTCCACCGACAGGGGCGAGTCCACATAGACCGGGAACCCGTCATGGCCCCGGATGGCGCCGGAGGCCTTGATCTCCCGCAGCAGGTACAGAAGCTCCTGGGTACGGCCCACGGAGAAGGCCGGAATCACCAGGTTGCCGCCTCGGTCCAGGGTGTCCTGAAGCAGAGCCGTCAGCTGGGTCACATAGTCCGGCCGCGGGCCATGGAGCCGGTTGCCGTAGGTGGATTCGATGACCACAAAGTCCGCCCGGTCCGGTTTCTGAGGATCCCGGATCAGCGGACGGCGGACATTGCCGATATCGCCGGAAAACAGCAGGGTCTTGCCCTCCACGGTCACATAGATGCTGGCAGAGCCCAGCAGATGGCCTGCGTCCTGGAACCGGACCTGCACGCCCTCCAGCACGTCATAGACCGGGCCGTAGCGGCAGGGGTGGAACAGCTGCAGCGCCGCCTGGGCGTCCGCGACGGTATAGACCGGCTCCACCGGCGGCTGACCGGAGCGCTGGGCCTTGCGGTTGCGCCATTGGGCCTCAGACTCCTGAATGTGGGCCGAATCCAGCAGCATGATGCCGCAGAGCTTGGCTGTGGCCTCTGTGGCATAGATAGGCCCCCGGAAGCCCTGGGCCACCAGAGCCGGAATCATGCCGGCATGATCCATATGGGCGTGGGTCAGCAGGATACAGTCGATCTCCGAGGCGGCCATAGGCAGCGGCGGGTTCTCATAGACGTCCACCCCCTGTTCCATGCCGTAGTCCACCAAAATCGTATGTCCTCCGGCCTGCAGCAGCGTCCGGGAACCGGTGACCTCATGACCGGCGCCCAAAAAAGTCAGCTTCATGAGAACAGCTCCTTTCTGATATTCTGATTCTACCATACCACGGACCGGGGAAAAGTACAAGCTCCGTTCTTGCATTCCCGGTAAGGGCGATGTAAAATAAAGCAAATATGCGAAAAGGGGGACGCCTCATGTTGTTCGAAAACGCCTGGATTTTCACCGGCGAAGGAGGCTTTATCCACGGCAGCTTCCGGGTGGAGGACGGGCGCTTCACGGAGATTTCGGAGCGGACGTCCGGCAGCGGTGTGGATCTGCAGAACGCCCATGTGATTCCCGGGCTGGTGGACATCCATACCCACGGCAATTCCGGCGCAGATTTTTCCGACGGCGACGCCGCAGGTCTGGAAACCATGGCCCGCTATCTGGCCAGCAACGGTGTCACCGGCTTTGCCCCGGCTTCCATGACCCTGCCCTACGAAACGCTGGATCGGGCCTTTGCCACGGCGGCGCAGTTTTCTGCCCACCGGCCAGCCGGCTGTGCCCGGCTGCTGGGTATCCAGATGGAAGGGCCCTTTTTTTCGGAGAAGAAAAAGGGCGCCCAGAACGCCGCCTATCTGCGTCTGCCGGATTTTGAAGCCTTTCAGCGGCTCTATGACCGCTGCGGCGGCCTGGTGCGCATCGTGGACGTGGCGCCGGAGCTGGCGGGCGCGGTGGATTTCACCGCCCGGGCCAGCCGTCTTTGCACCGTCTCCGTGGCCCATACCGACGCGGACTATGACCAGGCCGGTGCTGTCCTTGACGCCGGCGCCGCCCATCTGACCCATTTGTTCAACGCCATGCCCCCCATTCATCACCGGAACCCCGGCGTCATCGGCGCAGCGGCAGAGCGGGAATCTGTCACCGCTGAGCTGATCTGTGACGGCATGCACGTCCACGAAAGCGCCGTACGCATGGCCTTCAAGCTGTTCCCCGGGCGGATTTGCCTGGTATCGGACGCGCTGCGCTGCTGTGGCATGCCGGACGGGATCTATGAGCTGGGCGGTCAGCAGGTGTTCCTCCGGGAGGGCGTAGCCCGGCTGGCCGATGGCACCATCGCCGGCTCAGCAGCCAACCTGTACACCTGCATGAGGCGCGCCATCGCCTTCGGCATCCCCATGGAGCAGGCAATCCTCTCGGCCACCGCCATTCCCGCCCGGGTTCTGGGCTTGACAGACGTGGGAATCATCCGTCCCGGCGCCCGGGCTGACTTCGTGGTCTGCGATGCCAATCTGGAACGGCAGGCCGTCTATCTGGATGGCGCTCCGGCCGCATAGCTGGTTGACAGACAAAGCTCCGCCCCTCCGGCCTGCTGGAGGGGCGGAGCTTATGTACTTCCCGGCCCCGAAGGGCCGGCTTTTTTACTTAGATGCAGCCGCAGCGATTGCAGCCGCAGCCGCAGCCGCAGTCCCGATCCCGGTCGCAGTCGCGGTCACGGTCGCGATCCCGGTCGCGATCCCGGTCACGGTCACGGTCACGATCCCGGTCACGGTCGCAGCCACAGCCGCAGCCGCAGCTGTTATGGCAGCCGCAGCTGTTATGGCAGCCGCAGCCATTATTGCAGCCACAGGTGCTCGTGCCAAGGACAGAGCCATTGCAGCAGGCGTTGCAGCAGGAATTGGCAACGAAATCCGGGAATGTCAGAGTGTTGAACAGAGAACGGTTACAAGAATTGCAGGCCATGAAATCTCCTCCAAAGAAGAAAAATATCGCGGAGGCTTCTGCCTCCACGACATTTTATGCGCGCATTCTCTTCGGTGTCACAGCCAACTGTCAGGAATTACCGCAGCCTCCGGAGCTGTTGGACGCTTCAGCGCCTCTTCCGGCCGCATGATCATATCCTGGCAGTCCGTCACCGCGCCTTTCACCGGCGGCACCGGCAAATCCCGCAGTTCCTGGACCGCGGGTCTTTCCTTCTTTTTCTCCATGATTCTCACCCCGATTTTATTGTTTGAACTCTGCCAAATTCTATACATTCCGCAAAAAACCTATGCAGGCGGGAAAAAATCTGTTATAATTGGAACAACCTATACAAGGAGGTTGATTCCATGTCCCATCTGCTGCAAGACGAGCTTGGAGAGATCCTTCACGACGCCCTGGAAGGCCTTTCCGAGGAAGAAGTCATCTCTCACAGCCGCCACCGGCGCTTGGAACATGCCATATTGCTGCTGCGCAACCTCGCTGTTGGCACCGCTGTGGTTCTGTTTCTGCTGTCTTTGCTGCACATTCCCGGCAGATACACCCTCAAAGCCATCGCCTATTTCTTCGGCGCTGCGGCCTATTGTCTGGAATTTGCACTCCTGACCGATTGTTTCACCAAACGTGTCCCCCATCAGGAAATGTTTATGGCCTATTGTTTTGGCCCGCTCTATATTCTTCTGGGCCTGAGCTACCTGCTGGGGCATTGAGCGCAGCCATTTTCAAGGAGGTACCCCATGAAAAAACGCATTGTGTCAATCAGCCTGCTTCTGGCGCTGCTGCTGGCAGCGCTGCCTGTCCAGGCTTTGGCAGCTTCACCGGTGATTCCCATCTATGTGGGCAATTCCATGGTGGATTATCTGGCAGAGGAACTGCTGAAAGAAATCCCCACCGCCGGTAAAGCACCGAAAGAGCAAATTCTGGCCGTCTACGACTGGATCATTGCCAACTGCAGCCGCTTCCAGGGAACCGGCGAAATCTACTTCGACGAATCCGAAACAGCGGTGAAAAGCGCGCAGTTCTCCCGGACCACGGAGCAGAAGCTGCAGAAAGGACAGATCCTGCTCCGGCGGGAGCTGAAAGCGGAATCCGGCTGTCTGCAGTTGGAAAGCGATTATCTGGACTTTGATTCCAACCAGTATATCGCCTCCTATGCCTACGAGATGATGCGCACCCGCACCGGCAACTGCGCCCACTTCTCCGCTTTGCTGACGGTACTTTTGGGGCATCTGGGCTACGACTGCCGGGTATTCCACGGTGAATTCATCAACATGGACGGCTCCAGCGTGGAGCACACCTGGAACTACATCCTGCTGGACGGCCAGTATCTCTGGGCCGACATCCGCATCGACCAGGCCGTGGGAGGGCACAACTACTTCCTCCAGGCTGACACGAGCGCCTGGGCCAAGGAGCACACCTGGGAGCCTGCCTATTCCGACTGGCTGGCTACCCAGGCCGCAACGCTGCAGGATGATTTTGACCGTGCTGCCCAAAATGCCGTTGGCCCCTGGGATATGTGCTCCGATTGGGCCAAGGATTACATGCAGCGGGCCGGAGAAGCCAATCTGATTCCCAAAACCCTGGACGACCAGGACCTGACCCTGGAAATCAACCGTTCAGAGTTCGCCGCCGTGGCCGTCCGGCTCTACGAGGCCCTGAAGAAACAGGAAGTTCCCCTCTACACCGGAGCCAATCCCTTTTCTGACACCGATAATCCGGACGTGCTGCGGGCCTATAGTCTGGGCATCGTCAACGGCATGGGTGACGGTACCTTTGCGCCGGACAGCAGCCTGACCCGGGAGCAGGCGGTTACCATGCTGGGCCGGGTCTATGAGCTGTCTCAGATCAGCGCCGTCAATGGCGGCGAAACCCTGCCCCGCAGCACAGCCCTGTTCCTGGACCACAGCAGCATCTTTGACTACGCCAAGAACTACGTGTATTTCTTCGCCGGCCAGGCAATTGTGGAAGGCATGGGCGACGGAACCTTCTCCCCCAAGCTCTCCATGACCCGGGAGCAGGCCATCAAGATTGCCGTTGAGACGGCGGATAAATTGGGATAAAACTTCATGCGCAGTATTGCGCACCACGATCATGGGCAAAAACCAGAGCGCATGAAGTTTTTGCGCATCATGTTCGGTTGCCCCGAAGGGGCGAGAAAATGGCGCATCTTGCTTTTTGCTATGCTTTTGCATAGCAAAACATCCGGGGAAGCATCCCCAGGTAAATCATTGGAAACGTGCAAAATTCCAGGGACATATGTACCTGGAATTTTGATTTTTTCAGGCAGGTATGGGCCGAAAATTACCCGTGGACCGATACAAGTTTTCTTCAATCAAAGTATACTCCCACGATCTATGCCTTGACATCTGCTGAAAACATGATATAGTATGTACCGGATACATCTGTATCACATTTTTGAAAGGCTGGCGAGACGCATGGACAAGCGGCATGAAGCTAATCGCATAGTAAAAGAAAAAATCTGCAGCGCAACCATTCGCCTGATGGGCAAGAAGCCCTTTTCCGCGATCACCGTTACAGACATTGTGCGGGAAGCCGGGGTTGCACGGGTGTCCTACTACCGCAACTTCTCCTGCAAACAGGACGTGATCCGTGCACACCTGGCCGAAGTGGTGGAACGGCTGGTGCAGCACCAGAAGCTGCAGAAAAGTGCCGGCACTTATGAAACGATTCTTCAATGCTGGAAATACTTTGCCGAACAGAAGGAAACATTGGCAGCCTTTTGTTCCGGAGAGCTCTCCGAGTTGCTGCTGGATTTTCTGGCCCGGATCAACCTGCATTCCGGGGATTCAGCCGGAAAAGCTGAAGAAAACTACTATTTCACTGCCTATATCGGTGCACTATACAACACCTTGCGCAAATGGCTCAGCGGCGGCTGTCGGGAGACGCCGGAGGAAATGGCCGGTATTTTTTACCGGATCTGGAGCGGCAGCCAGATCGCGCAAGCTTAGTTTCATCGGAAAGAAACGAGAAAAAGAGAGGAATGAGGAGTATGAGCAACCCGATCCCTTCCGGAGACTCTGCCGCTGCGTCTGCAGCGCAGGCCCCCTTGAAGATTCTGCTGGTTACTGACCAGTTCTATGACGCCAACAACGGCATGACGATCTCTTCCCGGCGGTTCGCGGCAGTGCTGCGCGCCCACGGCCATGAGGTTCGAATCCTCAGCTATGGCAAACCGGAAAACCTGGATCCGGAACATCCGGCTTATTTGCTGAGCAAACAATATATCCCCGTTTTTGACAATCTGGTCGCATCCCAGGGCATGGTGTTTGCCAAGGTGGACACCGCCATTCTGGACGAGGCCATCCGTTGGGCCGATGTGGTGCATTTCCTGACGCCCTTTGCCCTGTCCCACGCCGGAATTCTCCTGGCCCGGAAATACGGCGTCCCCTACACCGCCGCCTTCCACGTCCAGCCGGAAAACGTCACCTCCTCCATCCATCTGGGTAAGGTGGATTGGGTCAACGACTGCGTCTATAACTGGTTCCGCCACTATGTGTTCCGTTACTGCAGCCATATCCACTGCCCCAGCGAATTCATCGCCGGCGAGCTGCGGCGCCATGGCTATACTGCGCAGCTCCATGTGATTTCCAACGGCATTGATCCGGATTTCCGCTATCAAAAGCTGCCCAAAGATCCGGAGCTGGACGGCAAGTTTGTAATTCTCATGGTGGGCCGTCTGTCCATTGAAAAGCGCCAGGACGTGTTGGTGGACGCCGTGGCAAAATCCAAATACCGGGACCGGATCCGGCTGGTGCTGGCAGGAAAAGGGCCGCGGAAGGAACAGATTGCCAGACGCGGCGCCAAAAGAGGCATCGATCTGACCATCCAGTTCTTCCCCAAGCCGGAGCTTCTGCGTTTGATCGCCATGAGCGACCTGTACGTCCATGCGGCAGATATGGAAATTGAGGCCATGTCCTGCATGGAGGCCTTTGCCGGCGGCCTGGTTCCCATCATCGCCAACAGCTCCAAGTCCGCCACGCCCCAGTTTGCTCTGGACGACCGGAGCCTTTTCGCCGCCGGAGACAGCGCCGATCTGGCCCGAAAAATTGACTACTGGATCGAGCACCCCCAGGAAAAGGCGGAGATGGAGCACCGCTACGCAGCATCGGCGGAAGCATACAATCTGGACCGCTGCGTCCGGCAGGCTGAGGATATGTTCCGCATGGCCATTGCCGAGCAGCAGGAGATTGCCTATGGAGCGTGAACCGGTACTGGTCCAGCCCCAGGACGAGGAGGAGCACGTCCTGCATATGTGGGAACCCCTCTCGTTCTCCGTCGGCCAGGATTACGACTACTGGCGGCAGAGTCTCCTGTGCCGTTTCGGCACCGGTCTGCTGCGCTGCCTGGTTTTTGTGCTGCTGTCCGTCTACAATTTTGTGACGCTGGGCATGAAAATCGACGGGAAAGAAAACCTGAAGGCCCTCAAGGGCCGCGGCGCCGTGACAGTGTGCAACCACATTCACCCCATGGACTGCACCATGATTGACCTGGCGGTGTTCCCCAGGCGGATTCACTATGTCACCCTGGACACCAATTTCCGCATTCCCCTGGTGCGGCATCTCATCCGCTGGCTGGGCGCCGTGCCCCTCAGCCATTCTCCGCATCAGATTGCCCAGCTGTTTGAAGCCATGGGCGAGGCCATGGACGACGGTGTTTTGGTGCAGGTTTATCCGGAAGGGGTCCTGATCCCCTATTCTCCGGCCCTGCGCAAATTCAAGGGCGGCGCCTTCCGCCTGGCGGCGGACCATGGTGCGCCGGTGGTGCCCATGGTCATCACCCAGGAGCCGCCGGCCGGTCTCTTCCGGCTGTATAAAAAGAAGCCCTGCCTGCATCTGCACATCCTCCCGGCCATTGATCCGGATCCCACCCTGAGCCGCAGAGCTGCCGCCGCTGCTCTGCGTGACCAGTGCATCCAGGCCATGGAAGCGCGGATGAAGCAGTGAGCGAATCGCCGCACTCCACGTCCTCCTCCCGTGGTATCCGAAGGAGGTGGGGCGGCGCGCGGCTGGCTTGCAGCTGTATCGTTCTGTCGGGTCAAATGCTTTCCGTGCAATCCCCAGTCGCAGCTTCGCCATGTCAGCCCCCTGGAGCGGGGCTACAAGCATGCACGAAAGCCTCCCCTGCATTCAGGGGAGGCTTGCTTTTGGTGCACAGCACGGGCGTCAGAACGCCTCGCACTGGGCGGCATCCAGGTTCCGCAGCAGGGTTGTCAGCAGCTGGATGGCGTGCTCCAGGTCCTGGCAGGATGCGATGCCGTAATGGGTATGGATATAGCGGACCGGAATGCCGATCACAATGGTGGGAATATAGCGCCCCGTCAGATGGATCGGCGCGCCGTTGGTGGCACCGCCGGTACGCACACCTTCCTGAACCGGGATACCCTCCCGCTCCGCCAGCTCCAGCGCGTACCGCTGGAAGCGGGGGCTGGTGATCATCCGTTTGTCGATGTGGCGCAGGTAGGGTCCCCCCTTCAGCCGCGTCTGAATGCGGTCCTGGGGCAGGAAGGTATCATCACAGGGGCAGCCCTCCAGCACGATGGCCAGATCCGGCTGGACCGTCTGGGCAGTGACTTCTGCGCCGCGGGTTCCCATCTCCTCCTGAGTGGACAGGGCACCCACCACATCCATCTGCAGCTGCTCGCCCTTGAGCCGCCGCAGGGCTTCCGCAATGGCCACGCAGCCCAACCGGCAGTCAAAGGCCTTGCCCATCAGCAAATCCCGCTCCCGATCATAGGTCATCTCCACATCCGGCACAACGGGCGCGCCGACGCGGATCCCAAACCGCTCCCGGGCCTCCCGGTCCGAGCGGGCACCCACGTCAATGACCATCTGCTCCACGCTGGCCGGTTGGCTGCGCTCTGCCTCTGACATAAAATGGGGCGGCTTGGACGCCACAATGCCGGGAATATAGGTCCCATCGGCGCTGCGGACCAGCACCCGATGGGCCGGAATGTTGTTATTCACCCATCCGCCCAGAGGAATAAACCGGATCGTGCCGTTGGCGCAGATGGAATGAACCATGAACCCCACCTCATCCATATGGGCGTCCAGCATCACCACCGGCCGGCTGCCGGTGTTTTCAGCCCGGTGGACATAGAGATTGCGCATCCGGTCCTCCCGGACCTGTCCCAGGGGCTCCAGCAGGGGTCTGGCCACTTCGTGGACCGCCTCTTCAAAGCCCGGCGCCCCTTTGGCATTGGAAAAAGCAGCGGCCACGGCCGCAAGCTCAGGATAAGTCATAGTGATGTCTCCGTTTCATGATGTCGGCAAAAGCCCCCTTTCGGGGGCTTTTGGTTTGCTGCGGTTACTGCAGGCAGGTCACATAGTTCAGGCGGTTATAGCCGTCCTTGTTGAGGATAAAGCCGTCCACCTTGTTGCTCATGGAATAGCTGTTGGTGGGATGGCAGATGAACAGCTGCGTGCAGTTCTCATAGATGATCTGGTTCAGCTGGCTGTAGATCTCCTTGCGCTTTTCGATATCACTCTGGCTGCGGCCTTCCATGATCAGCGCGTCGGCCTCTTCGTTGGCAAAGAAGCTGCGGTTGCCGGGCTTGCCCCACTGCGTGGAGTGATAGCAAGGCATATAGGTGTAGTCTGCATCGCCGGTGGAGGTGATCCAGGCGGAGAAGCCCATGTCATGCTCGCCTTCGTTCAGAGCATTGATATAGGTGGCCTGCTCATAGCTTCTGATTTCCACGTCGATGTTGATTTCCTTCAGCATGGACTGGACAACCTGGCAGATCTCGATCCGCTGCTGGGAGTCGTTGACCACCATGACCAGGGAGAAGCCATCGGCATAGCCGGCCTCGGCCATGAGTTCCTTGGCCTTGTCCAGATCATATTCGTACTTGGAGGATTTCACATAGCCGGCCACGGAAGGCGCGATCATGGAAGTCGCGGGGATGCCGGTGCCATTGAGGATGGTGTCAATGATCAGGTCGCAGTCCACAGCGTGGCAGATAGCCTGGCGCACCCGGAGGTCCGCAATGGGGCTGTCGGGCTTGTTCAGGTTGAAGAAATAGTTATAGCAGGTCATGGAGGGCTCTTCCAGAGTCACCAGGTCGGGGTTGTTCTGCACCTGGGCCAGGTTGTTGGCCTCAATGTTATAGGCGATGTCCACTTCGCCGGTCTCCAGGGCAATCACGCGCTGGGCAGCCTCGGGGATCACCTTCATCACCAGGTTCTTGGTCTTGGCCTTGTCGCCGAAATAGTCCTCAAAGGCCTCCAGCTTCACAGATTCACCGGGGTTCCACTCCACCAGCTTATAGGGGCCGCTGCCGATGGGATGGAGCTGGAAATACTCCTCGCCGTTCTCCTCAATATAAGCCTTGGGAACAATGGCGGAGAAGGGCATGCTCAGGTTGTTCAGGATCGGCGCATAGGGCTCTTTGCAGTGGATCACGATGGTGTTGTCGCCGGTGATCTCTACGCTCTCAATGAAGTTGACGATGTAGGAAACGTAGTTGGAGTTGATGGCGCGATCCAGGGAGTACTTCACGTCCTCCACTGTCAGGTCACTGCCGTCGTGGAACTTCACACCCTGGCGGATGGTGAACTCCCAGTCCTTCTCATTCAGCTGCTGATAGCTCTCCGCCAGCAGGGGCTGGGGCTCGCTGTCACCCAGCACGATCATCAGGGTGGAGAAGATATTGCAGGTAACGGTAACGGCTGCAGTCTCTTTGCCCACATGAGGATCCATGGAGGTAACGTCGGACGCCTGGGCCCAGATGACGGTATCCTTATAAGCCGCTTCGGCAGCGCTGGGCTCTTCTGTCTTTTCACCGGAGTTGGTGGTGCTGCTGGTTTCGGAAGGCTGTGTGCTCGGGGTCTGGGTTTCGCTCTTGGAGCCGCAGCCTGTCAGCGCCGACAGAAGCATCAAAACGGCCAGCAGAAATGCAAGGGATTTTTTCATGTTTCATTCTCCTTCGTTTAATTTTTATGCAAAGACGTGCAACGCCGTTACACCGGAAGCTCGCCTGCTTTGATGCAGGCTACAAAATGACCGGGTTCCAATTCCCGCAGAGGTACAGCCGCCTCGCTGCATGCCTCGCAGGCATAGGGGCAGCGCTTGGCAAAGCGGCAGCCCACCGGCGGGTTAATGGGAGAGGACAGCTCGCCCTTCAGAGGGATTTTCTGCATCCGTACATGGGGATCCGGCACAGGAATGGCAGACAGCAGCGCTTGGGTATAGGGATGCATGGGCTTGGCAAACAGCTGCTTGGCGCCGCATTTTTCCACCATCTGGCCCAGGTACATGACCAGGATCTCATCGGAGAAGTGCTTCACAACACTCAAGTCGTGGGTGATGAACAAATAGGTCAGGCCCATCTGTTTCTGGACATCCTGCATCAGATTAAGAATCTGGGCCTGGATGGACACATCCAGCGCGGACACCGGCTCATCACAGACGATGAATTTGGGATTCAGAGCCAGAGCGCGGCCAATGCCAATGCGCTGCCGGCGGCCGCCGTCCAACTCATGGGGATAGGAGTTGACCAACCGGGGCGCCAGGCCCACCAGATCCATGATCTCCAGAGCCTTCTTCTCCAGGCCGGTCCGGTCATGTTTGTCAATCTTGTTCTGAATGATCAACGGCTCCATGATAGTCTGGCTGACGGTCATGCGGGGGTTGATGGAAGCAAAGGGATCCTGGAAGATGATCTGCATCTGCTCCCGGAGCTTTTTCAGCTCCCGCTTGTCGCAGGCCGTCACGTCCACGCCGTCAAACAGCACCTTTCCGGCAGTGGGCTCCTGCAGGCGGAGGATGGCCCGGCCCATGGTGGACTTGCCGCAGCCTGATTCACCCACAACACCCAGGGTCTTGCCTGTATACAGGTCAAAGGTCACATCATCCACCGCATGGAGTGTTCCGCTGGGGGTCTGGAAATACTTTTTCAGATTCTGCACCTGAAGCAGAGGCTGATTCTCATTCATGGGGTTCCACCTCCTGTGTTTCATAGCGGAAGCAGCGTACCTTGTGTCCATTGCCCAAATCCAGCATGTTGGGGTGTTCCGTCCGGCAGCGCTCGTCAGCATAAGCGCAGCGGCTGCAGAAGCGGCAGCCCTCCGGCAGCTGCGTGGGATCGGGCATCATGCCCTCGATGGGCTTCAGCCGCTCCACGTCCTCGTTGAGCTTGGGAATGGAATCCAGCAGGCCCTGGGTATAGGGATGCAGATGCTGGTCAAACAGCGTATAAACGTCGGCGCTTTCCACAATTTCTCCGCCATAGATCACAGCCACCCGGTCACAGGTCTGCGCCACCACGCCCAGGTCATGGGTGATCAGCAGCATGGACATATGATAGGTCTCCCGCAGCTCCCGGAGCATATCCAGAACCTGCGCCTGAATGGTCACATCCAGAGCCGTAGTCGGCTCATCGGCGATCAGAATATCCGGATTGCAGGCCAGGGCGATGGCAATGACCACACGCTGCTTCATACCGCCGGAGAACTGATGGGGATACTCCCCTGCCCGTTCGGCGGGAATGCCCACCTGCTCCAGCATCTGGCAGGCCTTCTGCATGGCGGCCTTGCGGGAGAGCTTTTCATGGCTCTGAATGGCCTCGGCAATCTGGAGGCCCACATTGGTCACCGGGTTGAGGCTGGTCATGGGGTCCTGGAAAATCATGGCGATCTTTCTGCCGCGGACCTTGCGCATTTCCGCATTGCTGCATTGGAGCAGGTCCGTGCCGCGGTAGATGATCTCGCCGCCCCGGATTCTCCCGGGAGGATCCGGTACCAGTCCCATGATGCCGCGGGCCAGAGTCGTCTTTCCCGCGCCGGTCTCGCCCACCAGGCCCAGGGTTTCGCCTTCCTGCAGATCCAGGTCCAGACCGTTGACCGCATACACACAGCCATCGTCGGTCTCATAGTGAATCACAAGGTCTTTGACGTCGAGAATGGTATTCATAAGACAGACCTCCTAGTTCTTCAGACGGGGATCCAGTGCATCCCGCAGGCCGTCGCCGATGATGTTCAGCATCAGGATCGTGACCATAATCGCGGCGCCGGGGATCACGGTGATGTGCCAGGAATCTCGGATGTATGTTCTGGCGTTGGAGAGCATGGCGCCCCATTCAGGCATAGGCGCCTGAATGCCCAGGCCGATGAAGGACAAGCTGGCAATGGAGAGGATGGCGCTGGCCACACTCATGGTGCACTGCACAATCAGCGGGGACAGAGAATTGGGAATGATGTACTTGATGATGATGTGCATATCGCTGGCGCCCATGGCCTTGGCCGCTTCGATGTACTCCTGCTCCTTCACCGTCAGCACCGATGCCCGAACCACCCGGGCGAAGGTCGGTGTCTGGGAAATCAAAATGGCCATTATCAGGTTGACTTTGCTGGTGCCGAAGGCTGCCACAATGGCCGTTGCCAGCAAAATGGTCGGCACTGCCAGCAGAATGTCCATGACACGCATGATAATGCCGTCAGCAGTCTTGTAATAGCCGGAGATTGCACCCAGGAAACCGCCCAGAAGCGTGGCGCCGAACACGGCGGCCATGCCCATGAACAGAGAGTACCGGGCGCCCCAGATAATCCGCAGCAGCATGTCACGGCCGAATTCGTCCAGGCCGAAGGGATGCTCCCAGCTGGGCGGCTCCAGCCGGCGCCGCAGATCCTGGGCGATGACTTTTGCATCGTAGAAAGAAGAATCCGTGGCCCAGTCGATGATAAAGGTGGAGAAGGCTATCACAATCATCAGACACAGGAAAATCAGAGAGATCACTGCCAGCCGGTTTTTCTTGAACCGGTACCAGGCGTCAGCGCCCAGGGATCTGGCTTTGCCGCTTGCGGCAGCTGCCTGCTTCTTCATGCTGTGGCCTCCTTTCCGCCGTCCTCAGCCGGCGACTTTTTTTGCTTGTTCTTCTTTTTCGTCTGATACTGGGATTTAATTCTGGGATCCACAAAGGCGTAGAGGATATCCGCCAGCAGGTTCATGATGGAGAAGCTCACGGACATGAGAATGACGGAGCCCATAATGGCCGGCGTATCCTTGGTCTTGATGGCGTCGAGCATGTAGCGGCCAACGCCAGGCCAGGAGAACACCGTCTCCGTCAGCATGGAGCCGCCCAGCAGATGGCCAAACTGCAGCGCCGAAATGGTAATGATGGGAATCAGCGCGTTCTTCAGCATGTGGCGGACCGTGACGCGGCTTTCCGCGATGCCTTTGGAACGGGCTGTGCTGATATAGTCCTGCCGCATGGTCTCCAGCACACTGGAACGGGTCATACGCATGACGGAAGCCATGATGCCGGTGCCCAGGGTGATGGACGGCAGGATCAGGCTCTTGATCAGGGAAACCGGATCCTCTCCCATGCCCTGAGACGGCAGCCAGCGCAGCTTCAGGGCAAACAGGATCACCAGCAGCAAGCCCAGCCAGAAGTTCGGCATGGACACCGAAATCAGGCCGCCTACCGTGGCTACGTTATCCAGCAGGGAATACTGTTTTTTTGCGGACAGTATTCCCAATGGTATGCCCAAAACAATTGCGATGACCATACTGCAGGACGCCAGCAGGATGGTGTTGGGGAAGCGGCTCAAAATCTGATCCGCTACGGGCAGTCGGGTCTTATAGGATTTGCCGAAGTCACCGTGGAGCAAATCCCAGATGTAGTTCACATAGCGCACCAGCAGCGGATCGTTCAGTCCCAGCTCCTCGCGCATATTTTCCATGGCTTCTTCCGTGGCGCCATCGCCCAGAATGACAGTGACCGGATCATAGGGTGCAAGAGACAGGATGGTGAATACGAAGAAGGTAACGCCGATCAGAACCGGGATCAGCAGCAACAGCCGTTTTACAATATACTTTATCATGTCTTACCTCCTGGCTTCAGATATCTGTATCTGTATTCCGTGGTCATTCTTCAAAAGTACCTTTTACCAGCACTTCCCCATCCAGCATCATGCATCTCCCCTTGGCAATCACACCGCTGATGTTCAGATCCTGGTCCAGCAGGACCAGATCCGCATCGCTTCCGACCTGCACAGCGCCTTTCCGCGGGTATAGTGCCAGAGCCTTGGCCACGTTGCTGGTGATAAAGGGCAGCGCCGTTTCCAGCGGAATGTTTTCCTCCGTCACCATGCGGCGGACCGTGCGGTACAGGTTGGTCATTTTGCCCACGCCCATGCCAATGATGTGCTCCCGCTTGGCATCCCACTTGGGCATGCTGCCGTTGGAATCGGAGCTCATGGTGATCCGTTCCACCACGGCCTCCTCCAAAATCTGATGGACCATGGCCGGCGTGTCCTCCTTGGTGGTGATGTCGGAGTAGCCGCCCATCCGGGTGAACGCAATGGCCTGATCCAGGATTTTACCAAGATGCGTAGGACGGAAATGATAGGGGGAAATATCCGTGGTGCGGACAATCTCCATAATCGGCTCAATGCCCTCCGGCGCCGCACCGGTGTGGATATGCAGCACGCCGGGCTTCCCGGCCAACAGGCCCGCCATCCGAACGTCAGACACCAGCCGGATGATCTCCTCCCGGGTGGGATGGGAGCCGCGATGATCGGAGATGGCAAGCTTGCAGCCCAGCACCTCCTGGATGTATACAATATCCCGCATGACGGAACCGGTCAGGGTCGTGGGCGGGTACTGGTATGCGCTGGTCAGGCAGAAAGCCGTGATTCCCTCATTGTTCAGGGCCTTGGTTTTGGCCACCAGGGCTTCCACGCTGCGGGTCACCCCGTCGGTGCCCAGGACGCCCACCAGGGTCGTAACGCCGGCTTTGACCGTATCGGATAAAACCAGCTCCGGCGTTCTGGTATGCAGGCCGCCCTCTCCGCCGCCGCCGGTGACATGGACATGCTGGTCCAGGAAGCCGGGCGTCAGTTTTTTCCCCTTTGCGTCATAGACCTGCACATCCGGCAAATTGGGAGACAGTCCCGGTCCCATGGCGAGAATTTGTCCGCCCCCAATGAGCACATCCTGCGTTCCAGCATAGGCCGGCGCAAAGACCTCCGCGTTCTTCAACAACAACATATCTATATATCCTCACTTACTTCACTTTAATTTCAAGAGTAAAAAGTATTGATTCGAATAATTTTTATTATTTTTACTATAGTTTTTCGCTTAGCAAAGAAGTCATACAACTGCATGACTCCATTGCCGCACAAAAACACCTGTATTCAAATCTTTTGTGTCAGCTTGTCGCCGTGGAACGCTGTCCGCTGACGGGACGCCTGCTGCTCCTCCTGATATTTCCGGTCATTCTCCAGGAAGTTTTCGTCGAACCGCTCAATCCTGCTGCGGTAATTTTCAAAGTGTTCCGGATTGGCCATGACCAGATACGCCGCGATCACGCTGACCAGGGAAACGGCAGCTGTAATGGAATTGTAGAAAACTTCATGGTCCGAATTGCACACCAGCACAGCAGAGGAATAGGCTGCCACCGGTGAGGAATAGCGGTCCGTGATGCAGACCATTTTGATGCCTGCCTGCCCCAGATATTCTACCAACGCTCTGGTCTGGGACGCATAATAAGGGAAAGAGATGATGATGAACAGGTCATCCTGATCTGCGTGAACCGCCACCTGCTCCGCCTCGTAGAGGTTCTGCACATCCACCTCAGCAGCCCGGATGCCAACCTGCTGCAGCCGCACCACCAAGTAGCGCGCCACAGCCTCGGAAACCCGGTGGCCTACCACCCAGACCCGCTTTGCCTCCTGAATCGCCGATGCAAAGGCCTCCAGATTAGCCGGCACCAGATAGTTGAAGGTCAGATCCAGGCAGCGTTTCTCTGTCTCAATGACCCGCTCCAACAGGTGTTTGTTATCCTGCGCTGTCCGGATTCGGAACCCGATTTTCTCGTTGGGGGACATCAGGAGCTTGATGTATTCCTGCAGTTCCCGCTTGAACTGCAAAAAGCCGTCATAGCCCACGCGGCTGCAAAACTTCAGAATGGTCGCTTCCGTGGTCTGTGCCGCCGCTGCCGTCTCCTTCAGGGACTGAAAACAGGCCACATCGGCATGCTCCAGAAAGTAATCCGCAATTCGCCGCTGCGTCTTGCTCATTTCCCCGTAATGTTCCCGGATTTTCGTGAAAATATCGTTATCCTCTTTGTTTTCCGTCAGCGCCATGGATTCACACTCCTCTTAATTGAATTTTCTCAACCTCCGCCATCAGTTCCACTACAAAATCAGCCGTGGCCTGGAGCATTTCCTTGCCCCATTCCTCCGTGGCGTCCTTGGGATGGTCCTTGCCATACCAGCCGTTGTCCACCATCTGCCGGTTGGTGCGGGGCAGCATGACGTCCACACCCTTGAAGCTGACACGGCGCAGGCCGATGCTCTTCAGATTTTCCGTGGGGTCATGGGCCTCTTCATCTTCACTGATGGCGCTGCGGTCCACCAGAGCCGGATCCACTGCCAGAACCGCGGCGGTCTCCTGGCCGGCTCCATGGCCGCCCTTCCAGGCGGGGTTGATCTCGCCGGCGGTAGTCCACCAGTTGATAATCACGCTGACCGCGCCCTTTTGGTCCAGATAGCAGGCGGCCTTCTCCAGGGCGTGGGTGTTGCCGCCGTGGCCGTTGAGGATAATAAAGCGGCGGACGCCCCACTGATACAGGCAATCGCAGATCCGTTTCACCGTGGCACACAGCAGGTCGCTGCCGATGGAAATGGCGCCGGGGAAATCCAGATGCCAATCGCAGTCGCCATAGGGCAGCGTCGGGAGAATCATAATGTCAGACTGCTCTTCAATCAGATCCAGCAGCTTCATGGGGATCAGGGTGTCAGTTCCCAGGGGATTGTGCCGGCCGTGGCATTCGATGCTGCCGGTGGATAAGATGACCATATCGTGGGTCTGGAAATATGCCTCCGCCTGTTTCCAATTCATGTTTGCCAATCTCATGGCTGTTCCCTCCATTTTTCAAAGCATAGTGCTTGTCGGACCTGTGCCGGTCCCTTCCTGGTTTTATAAAACCACTATACTGCACTGCATAAAAGAAATCAAGTATTTAATGAAATTTTTTGCAAAATTATAGCATATACTGTTTATACTTCCTGCCTGCAGAAGGCTTCAACCGTCTGGGCAATGCGTTCCATGTCTGCGGGCGTGTACCGCTGGTCGCAGGGCAGGGACAGGACATGGTCATAAATATAGGCTGCCTGGGGACAGGCAGTGGTATCCGCCAAGGGGCTCTTGGCCCAATAGGCCGTGGTATGGATTCCCTGTTCCTCCAGCCAGGCCTTGAGAGCGTCCCGGTGTTCCGCCAGAACCGTGAAGTGGCTGGGCACCGTGGCCTCATCCAAATCCGGGAACACCGGCGTACAGGCCGGACTTTGTGGAAACACCTCCAGCAGCCGCTGATAGTTCTGCCGCCGCAGCCGCCGGTGCTGCTCCACCGGGAAGTGGGTCATGATCGCCACAGACTCCGGATCGCTCTCATAGCAGTCGAACATCTGCCGCAGCAAGAGCTCTGCCTGGCGGAATGTCACGGCCGCCGCATCCAGCTCCGCCTTCGGCACACTGCCCGGCACCTCCACGCTTTTCTGTTTCAGCCGCATGGCGCTCCGGCGCATCTCCAGGTGCTCTGCATGGAACGGCAGCAGCTCCGGCGTCAGAGTTCCCCGGCGCTTTATCAAAAAGCCGCCGGAAGGTACGCTGATCCATTTTCTCAGGCTGCCGGTGATGTAATCTGCCTCCGGCTCCACACCGTCCAGGGAGAGAATGGAATGGGTGGTGTCCTGCACAATGCAGATTCCCCGCTCCTTACACTGCCGCACAAACTCCCGGTCATAACGGCTGAAGCCGTAATACCCACAGAGGTTGAAAACGCTGATCTCCTCCAGGGCCGACGGATCCAAAACCGGCGTCATATTCCGGTCCACTTCATAAAACTTCAGCCGGTAGCCGGCCTTGGCGTAGGGCGCCAGCACGGTGCCGCAGGTGTAGGCCGGCACATAAGCCACCCGCTTCCGATCCCTGGGCTTCCAGTCCTCCAGGGCGCAGAGGATGCCGCAGCGGCCGGACATCAAAAACCGAAGGCTTCCATCCGGCGGAGTCAGCTGTTCAAAAAAGTGGTTCTCCTCTGCGGGCAGCGCTGTGTTTTCAAAATATCCGCCCAATTCCGGTATGCTCGACATTTTTCAACCGCCTCCCAAATGATATAGCTAACACTATACTACTGCTTTAACATTATTGTCAATACTTTATTGATATTTCTTTGTCCTCTGCCAGGTCTTTATGGAATCTTAATGTCAAAAGCATGACACTTATGCAGATTTCATGTGGAAAATGGGATAATGAAACAAGATAAACCGAAGCCTGCCCAGGTGGGGCAAACCTGCTTCGGATATGGGCAGAGGGATCCCAATGAAACGGCTCATCAAACAACTTTCATCTTCTCAGATTATCATTCTGGGCTTCGCGGCAGCTATTTTGCTGGGAAGCCTGCTGCTGATGCTCCCCATCGCAACCAGAGGCAGCCAGAGCGCGTCCTTTGCCGACGCTTTGTTTACGGCCACCTCCGCTGTCTGCGTCACGGGGTTGGTGGTGCAGGATACCGCCACCTACTGGTCCGCCTTTGGTCAGGCTGTCCTTCTCCTGCTGATTCAGGTGGGCGGCATGGGGGTGATGACTGTGGCTGTGGCCATCTCCGCGATTTCCGGCAAAAAAATCAACCTGAAACAGCGCAGCACCATGCAGGAGGCTATCTCCGCCCCCAAGGTGGGCGGCATTGTGCGGCTTACAGGCTTCATCATCAAAATGACCGTCTTTCTGGAGCTGCTGGGCGCCGTTCTGATGTTTCCGGTGTTCAGCCGGGAGCTGGGGCCTCTGAAGGGCCTGTGGTACAGCCTGTTTCACGCCGTTTCCGCCTTCTGTAACGCCGGCTTCGACCTGATGGGCGTCAAAGCCCCCTTCTCCTCCCTGACCAGCTTTGCCAGCCACCCTGTGATCAACTGCACGGTGATGGCCCTGATTATCATCGGCGGCATTGGTTTTATGACCTGGGACGACGTCAAGACCAACCGGCTCCACCTGCAGAGATACCGGATGCAAAGCAAGGTCATTCTGATGACCACCGGGCTGCTGATCGTGCTGCCGGCCCTGTATTTCTTCTTCTTTGAATTTTCCGGCGTGCCTGTCGGCACCCGCATCTGGCAGTCCCTGTTTCAGTCCGTCACGCCCCGGACTGCAGGCTTCAATACGGCGGATCTGACCACCCTCAGCGAGGCCGGTCTGGCTATCATCATCCTGCTGATGCTGGTGGGTGGCTCCCCCGGTTCCACCGCCGGCGGTATGAAAACCACAACCTTGGCTGTGCTGCTCTCCACGGCCGCTTCCGTCTTTCGGCGCAGGGAGCATGCCCATTTCTTCGGGCGCCGGATTTCCATGGAGACGGTCCGCAGCGCCGCCACCATTCTGACCATGTATTTGACGTTGTTTTTATGCGGCGGCGTCCTGATCAGCCGGATTGAGGGGATCCCTCTGCTGACCTGCCTCTTTGAGACGGCTTCAGCCGTAGGCACCGTGGGTCTGACTCTGGGAATCACGCCCCAGCTGGGGCTGATCTCCCGCGGCATTCTGATTCTTTTGATGTATTGCGGGCGGGTTGGCGGTCTGACCCTGATCTTCGCCGCTGTTTCCGGCAGCCAGGGCCACACAGCCCGGCTGCCCCAGGAAAAAATTACTGTCGGATAGGAGATATCTATGAAGTCTATCTTACTGATCGGTCTTGGACGGTTCGGCCGGCACATCGCCGCTGAACTCAATCAGCTGGACCACCAGGTCATGGCTGTGGACAACAATGAAGAGCGGGTCAATGCCGTGCTGCCCTTTGTGACCAATGCCCAAATCGGCGACAGCACCAATGAGGAGTTTCTCTCCTCCCTGGGGATCCGCAATTTTGACGCCTGCATTGTCGCCATCGGCGACAATTTCCAGAATTTCCTGGAAACGGCCTCCCTGCTCAAGGAACTGGGCGCCAAGAAGGTCATTGCCCGGGCCGCCACTGGTGTGCAGGAGAAGTTTTTGCTGCGCAACGGCGCCGACGAGGTGGTCTATCCGGAGAAGCAGCTGGCGGCCTGGACCGCCATCCGCTGCACCTCCGAGCACATTCTGGATTACATCGACCTGGACGGAGACTACTCCATCTTTGAACTGGCCATACCGGAAAACTGGGCCGGCAAGACCATTCTTCAGCTGGACATTCGGAAAAAATACGGGATCAACATCCTCGGCATCCGGGAAAACGGCAAGCTGCATATGGACATTACCCCAGACACGCTCCTGCAGCGCGGTACGTCCATTCTGGTTCTGGGCCACCAGAAGGCTGTCCAGAAATGCTTCCGGATTTGATCCGCCATCGGAGGCAGCGGTATGAAAGACATCCTATTGCTCTGCGCAACCCTGGCCATGTTCGGCTTCGGCTATCTGCTGATGAAGCGGCTTGACCGATACCTGGACCGCCAGCACGCACTGGCGCCGGAGGAGACCGGCTGCCGGCTCCAGGTGGCTGTTGAGTCCCCGCTGCTGGTCAATTCCCTGTCCCAGGTCGTGGACGCCTATCCCTGGATCTCCTTCCGCATCCGCAGCGGCAGTGTCAGCACCATGCTCCAGCGGCTCCGGGAAGGAAGTGTGGATCTGCTCCTGCTGGCAGACGCCCAGGCGCAGATCCCGGATGGGGAGTTCTCGTCTGTCCGCATTCCCTACTTTGCCGGTTCCGTAACCGACGACGAAACCGGCCTCTGTGTCTCCGGTTTTGACGAGGCGGAGACCGTCTGCGTCCTGTGGAACCGGGTCATTGCCTCCCCCGGCCGGGACCGGGTGGTCTGCGCCCTGCAGAACGATTTTTCTGTCGGCTCCCGGTAGAAAGCCGGTCGCTTCTGTGATAAAATACAGGCAGAAAGGCGGTGGATCTCATGCGGTTCGGCAAGGAATATTGGGGGCTCTTCTCCGGCAGCCGCCGGGATTCCGAGGTTCTGGACGGCTCCCTCTCCCATCCGCAGCCAAAGCGCGGCATTCTGCGGAATACCGCCAAAAGCGCCGTGATCCTGGTGGGCACCACCCTTTTGAGCCTGCTCTTCTACCACCTGGGCTTCACCAACGCCAACATCATCATGGTTTATATTCTGGGGGTGCTGCTAACCTCCATCTCCACTTCCCATCAGGTCTACAGTCTGGTATCCTCCATTGCCAGCGTGGTGATTTTCAACTATCTGTTCACCATCCCCCGGTTTTCTCTGACCGCCTATGAGACCGGCTATCCCATCACTTTCGTGGTGATGTTCCTGACGGCTTATATCACCGGCACCTTCGCCAGCGGCTATAAGGCCCAGGCTGCCCAGTCGGCCAAAATCGCCTACCGCACCAAAATTCTCCTGGATACCGATCAGATGCTTTCCAAGGCCAGAGGCAAGGACGAGATCATGCACGCTGCGGCGGAGCAGATTGCCAAGCTTCTGGGCCGCAGCATCGTCATTTTCGGCGCCGCCGACGGAACGCTGTCTGCGCCCCTTCTGGTTCCCTCCACTCCCGCAGCAGAGCAGCCCTTCGACCTGGAGACGGAGCTGGCTACAGCCCAGTGGGTGCTGCAGAACAACCACGCCGCCGGCGCCACCACGGACACGCTGCCGGGCGCCCGGTACCTGTATCTGGCTCTTCGGGTCAACGAACGGGTCTACGGTGTGGTGGGCATTGAAGCGGAAAACCGGTCCCTGGACGAATCGGAGCACAGCATTCTGCTGTCCATCCTGGGTGAGTGCGCTCTGGCTCTGGAGAACGAAAAGAATGCCCGGGAGAAGGAGGCCGCCGCCATTCTGGCGGAGAGTGAACAGCTCCGGGCCAACCTGCTGCGCACCATCTCCCACGACCTGCGGACGCCCCTGACCACCATCTCCGGCAACGCCAGCAACCTGCTGAGCAATGGCGACAGCTTTGATGCGGCCACCCGGCGGCAGATCTACTCGGACATCTATGACGATTCCATGTGGCTGATCAACCTGGTGGAGAACCTGCTCTATGCCACCCGCATTGAAGAAGGCCGCATGACCCTGCAGACCTCCACAGAGCTGCTCAGCGACATTGTGGAGGAGGCCATGCAGCACATCGACCGCAAGACCTCCGCCCACCCGCTGACTCTGGACTGCAGCGATGAGATGCTGCTGGTCCGGGCGGACGCCCGGCTGGTGGTGCAGGTCATCGTCAACATTGCCGACAACGCCGTCAAATACACTCCGCCCGGCGCCGGGATCCTCATTGCCACCCGTCGGGCCGGCTCCATGGCAGAGGTGCGGATTGCAGACAGCGGCAGCGGCATTCCTGACGGGGAGAAGGAAAAAGTATTCGACAAATTCTACTGCGGCAACCACAAAATCGCGGACAACCGCCGCAGCCTGGGTCTGGGCCTGTACCTGTGCCGGGCCATTGTGGAGGCCCATGGCGGAACCATCTGTGTGGAGGACAACCACCCCCACGGCGCTGTGTTCCGCTTTACCCTGCCCCTGGAGGAGGTCACCCTGCATGAATAAGCCCCTGATTTTGGTGGTGGAGGACGACGCCCCGGTGCAGAACCTCATCATCACCACCCTGAAGGCCCACGATTACCGCTTTGCCGCAGCATCCACAGGCGGGGAAGCCGTCATGGAGGCCGCATCTCACAATCCCGACGTCATTCTCCTGGATCTGGGCCTGCCGGACATCGACGGTGTGGAGGTTATCCGCCGCATCCGTTCCTGGTCCAACACACCCATCATCGTCATCAGCGCCCGAAGTGAGGACGCCGATAAAATCGACGCCCTGGACGCCGGCGCCGACGATTATCTGACCAAGCCCTTCTCCGTGGAGGAGCTGCTGGCGCGCCTGCGGGTCACCCAACGACGGCTGGCGCTCATGCGCGGCAGCAATCCCCAGAGTCCGGTCTTCGTCAACGGCCAGCTGCGCATCGACTACGCCTCCGGCTGCGCCTACCTGGGAGAGGAAGAATTACACCTGACTCCCATCGAATACAAGCTGCTGTGTCTTCTGGCCCGAAACATCGGCAAGGTGCTGACCCACAAGTTCATCACCCAAAGTGTCTGGGGCAGCAGCTGGGACAACGACGTGGCCTCCCTGCGGGTGTTCATGGCGACCCTGCGCAAGAAACTGGAACATGCGCCGGATTCCCCCCAATACATCCAAACCCCCATCGGAATCGGCTATCG
>CAMBCW010000005.1 GCA_945864925.1 uncultured Clostridia bacterium | reverse complement strand
TGTGCAAGGGGAGGTGGCACGGCGAAGCCGTGACGGAGGGGTTGTGTGCAGGCAGTGCCGAATCCCGACTGCCAGGAGAACGGATTGCTGTGCCGCTTCGCTCCTCGCAAGGACAGGGGAACTTGAAAGAAACGCACAGACCTCCAACTTTGCCTGTCCTTGTGGTCCCCGCAGGGGCCGCGGCAATCCGTATCCCCGCCCTGACAATGACAGCGCGGAGGGAAACCCTGGAAGAAAAATCCAATTTCCGTCAAAACCGGAGCGTCATAAAATAATAAAAGGGAGTTGGCCATTTTTGCTGCAAAGTGCAAGAAGCCAGTGATACCAAGGGTTTCGGGGATTCCCCATGTGCAAGGAAAGCGCAAAAAACAGGGCGCAGTACGGAATTTTCCGTGCTGCGCCCTGCCGGGAACCGGGGTCAGGCCTTGCTGGCGCTGAGGAAGCTGGCTTCCACGATGCAGCCGGTGGTGCAGATTTCCGCACAGTGGCCGCAGTTGGTACACTTGCTGTAGTCGATGACGGCGCAGTTGTTCACCACGGTGACGGCGCCGGCGGGGCATTCCTTTTCGCACTTTTTGCAGCCGATGCAGCCGTGGGAGCAGGCCTTGCGGGTGACGGCGCCCTTGTCCTGGTTGCTGCAGCGCACCACGGTGGTCACCGTATCGGGCACCACATGAATCAGGTGGTTGGGGCAGGCCTTGGCGCACAGGCCGCAGCCCCCGCACAGGTTGGGCTTCACCCGGGCCAGACCGTCCTCGATGCAGATGGCGTTGTTGGGGCAGACCTTGGAACAGTCGCCGTAGCCCAGACAGCCGAAGGTGCACATGCCGTCGCCGGAGAACAACAGATTGGCGGCTGCGCAGGAGGACATGCCGTCGTACTCATAGCGCAGGGTGGTGCAGGAGGAGTCGCCGCAGCAGGCCACCACGGCCACCTTCTCCACCACGTCCTCGGCTTCCACACCCAGGACGGCGGCGATTTCCCGGGCAGCGGCGTCGGCGCCGGGGACGCAGAGGTTGGTAGACTGGGTTGTGCCGTCGGCCAGGGCGTGGGCATAGCCGTCGCAGCCGGCATAGCCGCAGGCGCCGCAGTTGGCGCCGGGCAGGCACGCACGAACGTTGACAAAGGTCTCGTCCTCGGGGACGGCCATGAACTTGGAGGCCACCACCAGCATCACGGCACAGATCAGACCGATGACGGTGACAGCTACAATGGGAATGACAATACTCATAGCGGGACCTCCTCTCAGCCGAACAGATTGCCGATGATACCGGCGAATCCGAAGAAGGACAGCGACACGATGGCGGCGGAGATCAGGGTGATGGGCAGGCCCTCAAAGGACTTGGCGGGCTTGGCCTCGGCCACCCGGGAGCGGACGCCGCAGAACAGCACCATGGCCAGGAAGAAGCCCAGGCCGCAGCCCAGGGAGGTGAGCATGCTCTCGCCGAAGCTCAGGCCGTCGCTGATGTTGTTGACGGTGACGCCCAGGACGGCGCAGTTGGTGGTGATCAGGGGCAGGTAGACGCCCAGGGAGGCGTGAAGCGCGGGGATGTACTTCTTCAGGATGATCTCCACCAGCTGCACCAGGGCGGCGATGACCAGGATGAACACCACGGTCTGCATGTAGGTGAAGTCGATGCCGCCGTCCAGCAGGAAGTGATAGATGGGCCAGGTGGCGGCGGTGGCCATGAGCTGGACGAAGATGACGGCCAGGGACATGCCGGTGGCCTGGTCCAGCTTCTTGGAGACGCCCAGGAAGGGGCAGATGCCCAGGAATTTGACCAGCACGTAGTTGTTGGTGATGGCGGCGGTCAGAATGATGTAGATCACGGATTTCATGCCTTGGTTTCCTCCTTTGCTCCGCAGGAAGTCTTACCGCAGGCGGCGGCAGAGGGGCAGCCGGCGCAGCCGAAGTCCTTCTTCTTGATGGCCTTGCCCTTGGAGATTTTGTTGACCAGGGCGATCATGACGCCGAAGGTCACGAAGCCGCCGGGGGCCATGGTGAGGATGGAGATGGGGTTGTCGTGGAACCAGGGAACGGGCAGGCCGCAGAAGGTGCCGGCGCCGAAGACCTCGCGGATGCAGGCCATGGCGCACAGGGCCAGGGTGAAGCCCAGGCCCATGCCGATGGCGTCCAGGGCGGAGTCGCCCACGGAGTTCTTGCTGGCGAACATCTCCGCCCGGCCCAGGATGATGCAGTTGACCACGATCAGGGACAGGTAGACGCCCAGGGACTGGAACAGGCTGTAGGCGTAGGCCTCCAGGACCATGGAAACCAGGGTCACAAAGCCGGCAATCAGAACGATGTAGCAGGGGATGCGCACCTGCTCGGGGATGACCTTGCGCAGGGCGGAAATGGCCATGTTGGAGCAGATCAGCACGGCAGTGGCCGCCATGCCCATGCCGAAGGCCGCCGTCACGGAGGTGGAGATGGCCAGGGTGGGGCAGGTGCCCAGGATCAGAACCAGAACGGGATTCTCTTTGATGAGACCCTTGAGGAGAATGGCAAGTTTGCTGTTCTTCATGTTAACCCTCCTTCACGGCGTCGTAGGCGGCAAAGCAGTCCTTCACGCACCGCTCATAGGCGGTGGAGGTGATGGTCGCGCCGGAGATGGCATCCACGCCGTCCAGCTGGGCGTCCTTGCCCGTGTACTGGGAGGTGTAGCTCTCGTTGGCGGTCTGGCCGCCCAGGGTCTTGGTCTCGGAGGTTACGTCGATGGTGGCCACCTGCACCAGCTTGCCGTCGGTACCGATGGCGGCCATGACCACGATGGTGCCGTCAAAGCCCTTGTTGCCGGCGGTAAAGACGTAGCCCACGGTGGCGCCGGAGGCGTCCACACCCCGGTAGGCGCCGGTGATGGAGGCGGGCATGCCCTCCAGAGGCAGCGCCTCAAAGCTGGCGGCCTGGGGCAGCACAGCCTGGCGGCTGGCGTTCTCCCGCTGGACGCGGGCTTCCTCGATGACCGGGGCGGTGAAGCTGTTGACCACGGCCAGGGCCGCGGAGATGACCAGGCAGATCACTGCCAGGACGACGATACTCTTGATCAGCGTTTTCGTGCTCATGCTTTCACACCTCCGAACGGCTTGGTACGGGTCCACTTGGAGATATAGGGGGTCAGGATGTTCATGAACAAAATGGCAAAGGACACGCCCTCGGCGTAGCTGCCCCACTGGCGGATCAGCACGGTCAGAATGCCGCAGCCCAGGCCGAAGATCAGCCGGCCGGAGTTGGTGGAGGGGGTGGTGGCGTAGTCCGTGGCCATAAAGACGGCGCCCAGCATCAGGCCGCCGGCCATGATCTGGTTCAGGGCGTAGAGGACGTCGCCGCCCAGGAGCCAGGACAGGACAAAGACTGTGCCCACAAAGGCCACGGGGGTGTGCCAGGTGATGACCTGGCGGACCAGCAGGTAGACAAAGCCGATCAGCAGGGCCAGGACGCTGACCTCACCCAGGCAGCCGCCCTTGACGCCCAGGAACATGTCCAGCAGGCCGGGCAGCTTCCCGCCGGCGGCCATGACGGCCAGGGGGGTGGCGGTGGAGACGGCGTCGGGGAAGACCCAGGCGGTCATGGTTTTGGAGAAGGAGAGGAACAGCACAATCCGGCCCACGATGGCGGGGTTGGCGAAGTTCCGGCCCAGGCCGCCGAAGAGCTGCTTGACCACCAGAATGGCCACGATGCTGCCGAAGGCCGCCTGCCACAGGGGAATGGTCACGGGGAGGTTGCAGGCCAGGATGACGCCGGTGACCACGGCGGACCAGTCGCCGACGGTCACGGGGAGCTTGCAGCCCTTTTCATAGAGGAACTCGGTCAGCACGGCGGCGGCCACGCAGACGGCCACCACCAGCAGGCTCCGCAGGCCGAAGATGACCACGGCTGCGATGACGGCGGGCACCAGGGCGATGACCACATCCCGCATGATGGACGCGGTGTCCGTCCGGCTGCGCAGGTGGGGAGAGGTTGATACGATGAGACTCATTTCTTCGCCGCCTCCTTTGCTTGTTTGGCCTTGAGATAGGCCATGACCTGGGCCTTGGCCAGCTTGTTGGTCTGGACCAGGGGCCGGCGGGCCGGGCAGATGAAGCTGCAGCAGCCGCACTCCATGCAGATGTTGACCTTCAGCTCCGCCAGAGCCTCCACGTCCTGGCGCTCATAGGCGGCTTCGATCTCCGCCGGCATGAGGTTCAGGGGGCAGTGGGCGATGCAGCGGCCGCATTTGATGCAGGCCGTGGTGGGGGGCAGCTTGGCCTCCTCCTCGTCCAGGGCCAGGATGGCGTTGGTGTTCTTGAGAATGGGCTGATTCAGGTCCGGCACGGCGATGCCCATCATGGGGCCGCCGTAGAGGACCTTCTTGGGCTCCTTCACAAAGCCGTCGCAGAAGGCGAACACATCGGCCATGGGGGTGCCGATGGGGGCGATGACGTTCTTGGGGGTCTTGACCGCGCCGCCGTCCACGGTGACGCACTTTTTCACCAGGGGAATGCCGTAGCGCACATACCGGGCGATGGAGGCCAGGGTGGTGACGTTGATGACAATGGCGCCGGCGTCCAGGGGCAGCTTGCCCTCGGGGACAACCCGGCCGATGGTATGGTAGATCAGGACTTTTTCACCGCCCTGGGGGTACATGGCGGGCAGGGAGGCCACTTCCATGCCGGTCTCCTGCCTGCACATCTCCTGCATCTTGGCGATGCACTGGGGCTTGTTGTCCTCGATGGCGAAGATAATGCGCTTGACCTCCAGATATTTCTGCAGCAGCCGCGCGCCCTCCAGGACCAGCTTGGGATTGTCCAGCATGGTGCGGGTATCGGAGGTGATGTAGGGTTCACATTCTGCGCCGTTGACAATGACGGCTTCAATCTGACTGAGATTCTTGACGGTCAGCTTCACCTGGGTGGGGAAGCCGGCGCCGCCCAGGCCCACGATGCCGCTGTCGGTCAGAGCCTGAAGGAAATCCGCCTGATTCTCGATGACCGGGGGCTTCAGGTCGGGGCAGCGGGTCATGAGCCCGTCGGATTCGATGACAATGGCCGGAACCTTGCGGCCGCTGGAAATCAGAACGTCCTCAATTCTCTTGACCTTGCCGGACACGGAGGCGTGCACCGGCGAGGACACGAAGCCGCCCACTTCCGCAATCCGCTGGCCGACGGTGACGGTGTCGCCGGCCTTGACCAGGGGTTTGGCCGGGGCGCCGATGTGCATCGACATGGGAATCGTCACCATGGCGGGACAGCCCATGTCCACGGCAGCCAGATCCGCCGTATGCTTACGGTGGGGAACATGGACGCCGTGTAGTTTTCGTTGTGCCATGAATTCATCTCCTATTCAGATTTTTCTTCTCTTTTCCAAAGCCGGCTTTTCCGCAGGCGCAGAAGCACCAGCTGACAGGCCAGTCCCGTGAACGCGCCGGAGAGCAGCGCAGCCAGAATCAGAACCGGCAGATACCACAACACTGCTGAGCTGCCCATGACAAAGGCGGCCAACAGAAGCTGTCCAAGATTGTGGGCCACGGCGCACAAGACGCTGAGCGCCCAGAGCTGCTTCAGGGGGAACTGCCGGCGCAGCAGCAGGAGCACGGCGTAGGAGGCTAGGCCGCCGCAGAGGGAATAGCCCAAGGCGGCCACCTGGCCGGTGACGAAGGAACCCACCGTCACCCGGACCAGCAGCAGGGCCAGGGCGTCGGGCGCCCCCAGCACCTGGATGGCGAACAGAGTAAAGACATTGGCCAGACCCAGCTTCACGCCGGGTACGGCGGGAATCAGCGGCGGAATTTGGGCCTCCAGCACGAACACGCACAGGGAGGCCGCCGTCAGAAGGCTCAGGGCCGTCAGGCGCCGGGTCTTGCTCATGGCCCCACCGCGCTTTCCGCCCAGCGGATGGTCAGATGATGGGGCAGGCAGACAATGGGCGATCCGCCGGCCTCCAGGGGCCCGTGATGGACGCAGACCTGGCTGGAGCAGGTGGCCTCCGTCACCTGGACAGTTTCCGGCGTCACCAGGATTTGGTTGCAGCCGTCCTGCCAGGAGACGGTCAGGGTATAGGGCTCGTCCACCTGGGACAGGTCAATGGTATACAGGACGGTTCCGTCCTGGGATATGGTCACGATTCGGCCGCTGTCCCGGCTCAGCTGCCACAGCAGCACCCCGGCGCAGACCAGCGCGGTCAGGAGAAAGAGCAGAAACCAGCGTTTTCCAGTCAACGGTAGACCACCTCATAGTCGGTCTGGCAGGTGAATCCGTCCGCCAGCCCTTCGGTCACATAGGCCGGGCCGTCCGTCAGAAACACCGCCTCAAAATCATAAGGGCCGCTGCGCCAGAAGTCCAGGGCGCCCTCCAGCCCCATGACGAACAGGGCCGTGGACAGGCCGTCGGCCAGGGTATCGTCGGAGCTGACGATGGTCACGGAGCGCAGGGCGCTCTCGGCGGGCCAGCCGGTTTTGGGGTCGAGTATATGGTGCCACCGCCGGCCGTCCTGGGTGAAGCAGCGCTGATAGTCCCCGGAGGTCACCACGGCCCGGTCCGTGACGGCCACGGTGCAGCGGTATGCCGCGGGATCGTCCGGGTCGGCAATGCCGATGATCCAGGGCTGTCCGCCGGCCTTGGCGCCGATGGTCCGGATGTTGCCTCCCAGGGAAATCCAGCCGGAGGTGATTCCGGCCTCCCGCAGCAGAGTGTTGAGCTTCCCGGCGGCATAGCCCTTGCCGATGCCGCCCAGATCGACGCCCATGCCGTCGATGCGGAAGGTCACGGCGCCGCCGCTGATCTCCACGCCTTCATAGCCCACCAGGGCCATGGCCTCCGCCAGTTCTCCGGAATCCGGCACGGCAGGGCTGTCGCCGTACCAGCCCCAGAGGGCGGCGGCTGGCTGGATGGTGCAGTCAAAAGCGCCGCCGGTGGCATCGGAGAGGACGAGGGCGGCCTCCAGCAGCTCCAGGGGCTCCGGGGAGAGAAACTGGCTGCTGCCGGCATTCAGAGCGGCGATCTCGCTGCCGCTGCCCTCGATGGAGAGCAGGGCGTCCAGCCGGTGAATCTCCGCCTCAGCCCGGGAAAGCGCCTCCGCCGCGTCCTGGCCCCGCAGCTCCATGGTGATGACGGTATCCATGGCAAAAAGCTCCGTCTGGGCCGTGGAAGCGCATCCGGTCAGGAGCAGCAGGACGACGCAAAGAGAAAATAATCGAAAATGTTTGGAAATCATAAAAATTATAACAAAACAAGAAAAAATGTCAATTAAAATATTGCGTTACCGATATAACGGGATGGATAAGAAACTATCGATACAAAACGGGTAATTGGGCGATCACCGCTTCGGCGCACACCATGCCGTCCACGGCGGCGGACATGATGCCGCCGGCGTAGCCCGCGCCCTCGCCGCAGGGATACAGGCCCCGCAGGGCAGACTGCCGGCTGTCGTCCCGGAGAATCCGCACCGGGGAGGAGCTTCTGGTCTCCGGGGCGGTGAGCACAGCCTCGGGATCGGCAAAGCCCCGGAGCCGTTTCTCCAGCTCCGGCAGGGCCTGCTCCAGCACGGCGGTGATCTTCTCCGGCAGCACGTCGTGGAGGTCGCACAGGGTCACGCCGGGCCGGTAGGTGGGGGTGACGCTGCCCAGATGGGTGCTGGCCCGCCGGGCCAGGAAGTCCCCGGCCAGCTGGCAGGGGGCGTGATAGTTAGAGCCGCCTGCCCGGAATGCCCGCGCTTCGATCTCCTGCTGCCACAGCATGCCGCCCAGGACGGAGGAATCGGGGAAGTCCTCCGGCAGCAGGGTCACAAGCAGGGCCGCGTTGGCATTTTCCCCATCCCGGGCCGCGTAGCTCATGCCGTTGGTGCACAGCCGCCCCTCCTCCGAGGCCGCCGCCACCACCTGGCCGCCGGGACACATGCAGAACGTATAGGCCGAGCCGCCCTGGGGCAGCTTGACGTTGAGCTTGTAATCCGCCGGGGGCAGATTGGGGCTGCCGGCGAAGCCGCCGTACTGGCTGCGGTCGATCATAGCCTGCTTGTGTTCAATGCGCACGCCCATGGAAAAGGGCTTGGGCTCCATGGGAACGCCCTGGGCCAGCAGCTGGCGGAAGGTGTCCCGGGCGCTGTGGCCGATGGCCAGAATGGCCTGGTCACAGGGCAGCAGGGTCTCCTGCCCATCCGCCTGGAACCAGAGCCCCGTGAGGCGGCCGTTTTCCTGCTCCAGCCGGGTCATCCGGGCGCCGAAGCGCACCTCGCCGCCCAGGTGGAGGATCCGCTCCCGCAGATTCTGTACCACGGTCAGCAGCACGTCGGTGCCCACATGGGGCTTGGCGTCAAAGAGAATCTCCCCCTGGGCGCCGGCGTCGGCCAGCTGCTCCAGAACCCAGCGGCACCGCTCATTTTTGGTGCCGGTGTTGAGCTTGCCGTCGGAGAAGGTTCCCGCGCCGCCCTCGCCGAACTGGACGTTGCACTGGGGGTCCAGCTTGCCGGTGCGCCAGAATTCCTCCACCTTTTCATGGCGGGTTCTGGCGTCCAGGCCCCGTTCCAGGACAATGGGCCGCAGGCCGGCCTCTGCCAGCACCAGAGCGGCGAACATGCCGCCGGGCCCGAAGCCCACCACCACCGGCCGCCGGGCCGGCTGGATGGAAGGCCGGGGAATCTGATATTCAAAATCCCGGGCCGGGGAGACCTTGGGGTCCCGGAGCCGCTTGAGCAGCTTGTCTTCCCGGCCCTTGATCTCCACGTCCACGGTATAGAGGATGCGGACGTCGGATTTTTTCCGGGCGTCCACGGATTTTTTTCGAATGTGCAGCTGTTTGATCTCGTGCTCCCGAACCTGCAGATGCCGGGCAGCCAGCTGCACCAGCCGGCCCATGGAATCGCCGGGAGAGAGGGACAGATCGCGAATACGAAGCATAAAGACTCTCCTTTTTGGGAAGCGCTGATTCCGTGCCTGTCATTGCGAGGCCCCGCAGGGGCCGTGGCAATCCGCATCCCTGCAGGCACCGCGAAACAGGAACCAACTGCCGGGAAAAGCGGATTGCCACGTCGCTTCGCTCCTCGCAATGACATGCGAGGTGGAAGGCTGCGCACAGATCCCTCTCGTGCTCAAAGTCCCAGCCTTCCTGCCAGCCGGCCGGAGCTCCAGGCCCATTGGAGGTTGAAGCCGCCGCAGTCGCCGTCGATGTCCAGCACTTCGCCGGCGGCGAAAACGCCGGGACACAGGCGGCTTTCCAGGGTGTCGGGCCGGAATTCCGCCGTCAGCACGCCGCCGGCGGTGACCTGGGCCTGCTCCAGCCCCAGGGTGCCGCTGACGGTCAGGGGGAAGAATTTGATGGTATGGGCGATGGCCTGCAGCTCCCGGTCGGTCAGACTTCCGGCGGTCCGGCTCAGGTCCAGCCCCATCTGCCGCAGCACCACCCGTCCCAGACGGTTGTGGAGCATTCCGGTGAGAAATTCCTCCAGGGGCAGGGAGGAAGCGGACAACCGCTTCTGGGCCAGATAGTCCGCCAGATCCGATTCAGCCAGAGGCCGCAGCAGATCCAGCAGCAGGATATCTCCCGGCCGGGCCTCCCGGGACAGCTCAAACACCGCCGGGCCGCTGACGCCGAAGTCCGTAAACTGCACCTCGCCGGCGGTTTGCGCCACGGCGGCGCCCCGCTTCAGGGTCAGGCCCGCGTCGGCCCGGACGCCCTTAAGGCCGTGGACGCCGTCGGTTTTCAGCTGCACCAGGCTGGGCCGGATGGCTGTGACCGAGTGGCCCAGGGACTGCAGCAGCCGGTAGCCCAGGTCGGTGCCGCCCAGCTTGCCGCCGGCGGCGCCGCCGCAGGCGATAATCAGCCGGTCGCCGTAGAACTCCGTCTCCGCTGTTTTGACCCGGTAGCCCCGGGCCTTTTTCCCGACGGAGACCACCTCACAGCCGCAGCGCACATCCACACCCCGCCGCTCCAGGGCGAACCGCAGCACGTCCACCACGCTGTTGGCCTGGTCGGAGAAGGGGTAGATCCGGCCGGAATCCTCCGCCACGGTCAAAAGACCCAGCGCCCGGAAGAACTCCAGGGTGTCGGCCACGGAGAACGCGGCCAGGGCGGGGGCCGCAAAGGCGGGATTCTGCCCGTGATAATGGGCGGCGGATGCATGGAGGTTGGTCAGATTGCACCGGCCGTTGCCCGTGGCCAGGAGCTTCCGCCCCACCCGGCTCTGCCGCTCCAGAACGGTGACCTGATTGCGGCAGTCCTCCGCCGCGGTCAGAGCCGCCATCATGCCGGCGGCGCCGCCGCCGATGACCACAACCTTCATCCGCTTCTTCCCCCCGATGGTATTTGTTTGATTATAATGCAAAAGTATCGATAAAACAAGAAGGAGACTGTCAAGAAAACATAAAATATCACCCCTCAGATGAGCGGAAAGCACAAAACCATACATCAGACCATGGGCTTTCCCTGTGAAAGTCCTCCTGCGCCGCGGCCCCGGGGATCCGCAGCAAATCCGGTTCCGGGCCGCGGGGGAGGATTGCATTTTTCTGAAAATATGATAAGATGAAAAAAACCGCAAGGAGTGAACCATGGACAAACAGACGCAAATCGCAAAGGTGGCGGAATCCGGGGAGGACCGGCTGCTGTTTGCCAGAATCTACGACCGGCTGACCGGGGCGGAGAGGAAGAACATCCCCGGGGTGACCTGCTTTCTCTCCCCGCGGGAGCAGGTGCTGACCCGGCGGATGCTGCCGGAGCTGGACGTGACGTTTTTCGGCGGCGCCGCCGCAGCGGAGCGGGCCGTGGCCTGCTGGCTGCCGGACTATCTGGACGCGGGCTGGCTGTCCGGGGAGGACGGCCCCGTGGCCGCCGTCCGGGCCGTCTTTTTTGAGCAGGACCGCCTGACCCACCGGGATTTTCTGGGCGGTCTCATGGGCGTGGGCATCAAGCGGGAGACCGTGGGGGACATCTATGTGGGGACGGGAACCTGCGATTTTCTGGTGACGCGGGAGATTCTGCCCTATGTCCTGGACAATTTCCTCTCAGCCGGCCGGACGAAGCTGCATCTGGAGCCAATTGACCTGGCGTCCCTGCAAATCCCCCGGATCACGGTCAAGGAGATCCGGGACACGGTGTCCTCCCTGCGGCTGGACAGCATCACCGGCTCCGGCTTTGGTCTGGCCCGGGGCAAGGCCGCGGAGCTGATTGCAGCCGGCAAGGTGGCGCTCAACGATCTGCCCTGCCTGAAGCCGGACAGGCTCCTGACCCAGGGCGACAAGGTTTCCGCCCGGGGCTTCGGCAAGCTGGTGCTGGCCCAGGTGGGCGGCAGGACCAAGAAAGACCGCATTTCCATTGTCATAGAACAATATCAATAGGAGAAGAAGCATGGAACAGAGCAAAATTGACCGCATCAACCAACTGGCCCGGAAAGCGAAGGCGGAGGGCCTCACGGAGGAGGAAAAGCAGGAGCAGTCCGTCCTGCGGCTGGAGTATATCAACTCCGTCAAGGCCAGCCTCATTGCCAATCTGGAAAACACCTATGTGGTGGACGAGAAGGGCAACAAGCGGAGGCTGAAGCACAAGGACGACTGACCCTGGATGGAATCCTTTGGCTTCTCCCGGCAAACCGATCCATTGGGATGTGACGCAGTGGCGCGGGAGCGGACCTGCCTGCGGTGAAATTCCCTCTTGACAAGATGGAAAAGTGTCCCTATACTGAGAAAAGAAAATTACCACGAAAGGAGGCGCGCAAGATGACCATGACCGTATATTTTGTGATTCGGGAGAAGGAGCTATGCAAGGGGATTCTGCGCGCCTGCGGTCGGGAGTAACAGCCTGACCCGATGTCGTATGCGCGGAGGCGCCCCTTGAAAAAGGGGCGCTTTTTTTGCGCCCATGCAGATAGAAGGAGGTCGAGAACATGGAAACACAACCCTTCCGGCTGCGGAGGAGAGAAAAACTGCAGATGATCTGGCGCTACCTCAGGCCGGTTGTCTGGTTTTTTACCGCAGCCCTGGTCTGCGCCTGTCTGAGCATGGTGTTCAATGCCCTGACGCCGCAGATCATCAAACTGACCGTTGACGTGATTTTGGACAGTGGACCGGCGGAGCTGCCCCGCTTCCTGAAAAACGTCCTCACGGTGGACGCCCTGCGGGCCGCGCCGCTGCAGGCCCTGTGGCTGGCGGCTCTGGCGGTTCTGGTGACGGCTTTGCTGCGGGGCGTGTGCAGCTATGGCCAGCGCATCAACCTGTCCAAAGGCTCCGAGGGCTTCGTCAAGGCCATCCGGGACGACCTGTTCAGCCATATCCAGCGGCTGAGCTTCCAGTGGCACACGGCCCACTCCACCGGAGACATGATCCAGCGCTGCACCTCCGATGTGGATGTGATCCGCAGCTTTGTGTGCAACCAGCTCATGGAGGTGGTGCGGACGGTGTTCCTCATCGTCCTGTACCTGGGAATCATGTTCTCCATGGATGTGAAGCTGTCCCTGGTGTCTCTGGCGTTTATTCCCATTGTGGGATTGTCCTCCGGGGTGTTCTATAAAAGCATCTCCAGCCGCTTTCAGGTGGCCGACGAGGCGGAGGGCGAGCTGACCACCTGCGCCCAGGAGAACCTCACCGGCGTCCGGGTGGTCCGGGCCTTTGGCCGGGAGCGCTTTGAAATTGAGAAGTTCAACAAAAAGAACGAGCACTTCTCCAATCTCTGGATCCGCCTGGGCAAGCTCCTGTCGGTCTACTGGGCCTCCGGGACCTTCCTGACCTGCCTGCAGGTCATGGTCATCATCCTGGCCGGCACCGTGGAGACGGTCCGGGGCGAAATGTCCCTGGGCACCTTCCTGGCCTTTGTGTCCTATAACAGCTCCCTGTCCTGGCCGGTGCGTTCCCTGGGCCGGGTGCTGTCGGACATGAGCAAGGCCGGCGTCTCCATGGACCGGGTGGGCTATATTCTCAAGGCGCCCGAGGAGACGGACGGACCGGACGCGGAGGACGCCTCTGCCCGGGGCGACATCGTCTTTGACCATGTGACCTTCGGCTACGGCAAGCAGCCGGTTTTGAAGGACGTGTCCTTCACCATCCCCCAGGGCTCCACCTTCGCCATCCTGGGCGGCACCGGCTCCGGCAAGAGCACCCTGGTGCACCTGCTGGACCGGCTGTACGAGCTGCAGGAGGGAACCATCACCATCGGCGGCCGGGATCTGCGCCGTTTCCGGCGGGACAGTCTGCGGCGGCAGATCGGCCTGGTGCTCCAGGAGCCCTTCCTGTTCTCCAGGACCATCGCGGAGAACATCGCCGCCACCCGGCCGGAAGCGACCCGGGAGGAGCTGCGCCATGTGGCGTCCATCGCCTGCGTGGATGAGGCCATCTCGGAGTTCCCCGACGGCTACAACACCCTGGTGGGGGAGCGGGGCGTGACCCTGTCCGGCGGCCAGAAGCAGCGGGTGGCCATCGCCCGGATGCTGCTGCAGCAGGCCCCCATCATGATCTTTGACGACTCCCTGTCCGCCGTGGACGCGGAGACCGACACGAAAATCCGCGCCGCCCTGCGGGAGAATCTGGGAGACGCCACGGTGATTCTCATCTCCCACCGGGTCACCACTCTCATGCAGGCCGACCAGATTCTGGTCCTGGAGGACGGAAAGGTGGCAGACCTGGGCACCCATGCCCAGCTCATTGCCCGGCCTGGCCTGTACAAGGAAATTTACGACATTCAGATGAGCAGCGACGACCGCCGGCTCATCCAGGAAGGAGGCGAAGCCTGATGGCCGCCTTTGACGAGCAGGATTATACCAAATCCTTTGACTGGGGCGTGTGGAAGCGCCTTGGCCCGGTGCTGTCCCACTACAAGCTGGCCTTTGCCGGGATGCTGGGCTTCAACGCCCTGTGCGCCATCACCGACGTGCTGCTGCCCCTGTTCCAGCAGTACGCCGTGAAGGAATTCATCGAGGCCCGGACCCTGACGGGCCTGTGGCCCTATGGACTGGCCTATCTGGCGGTGATTCTCCTCCAGGCCCTGTGCGTGGTGGGCTTCGGCCAGAACTCCATGCATGTGGAGATGTCCGTGGGCCGGGACATGCGGCGGGAGCTGTTCGCCCACCTGCAGACCCTGTCCTTCTCTTTTTATAATGTGACCCCCGTGGGCTATATCCTGACCCGGGTCATGAGCGACACCAACCGCATCGCCGGCATGATCGCCTGGAACCTGACGGATATCCTGTGGGCGCTGTTTTATGTGATCGGCAGCTTTGCGGCCATGCTGCTGCTCAACTGGAAGCTGGCCCTGGTGGTGATTCTCATTGTTCCTGCTATCGCCGTGCTGACCTACTATTTCCAGAACCGGATTCTCCACTGGAACCGGAAAATCCGCAAGCTCAATTCCAAGATCACCGGCTCCTTCAACGAGGGCATCACCGGCGCCAAGACCTCCAAGACCCTGGTCATCGAGGAGCAGAATGCCGGCGCCTTCCGGGAGCTGACCGGCTCCATGCACAATTCCGGAATCCGGGCGGCCCGGCTCAACGCGGTCTATATCCCCCTGGTGCTGTTCCTGTCCACGGTGGCCGTGGCCATTGTGCTGCTGCGGGGCGGCTATCTGGTGCTGGAGCAGGCTCTGGAGATTGCCACCCTGTCGGCCTTTATCTCCTACGCCGTGGGCATTTTTGAGCCCATCCAGATGACGGCGGCCAACATTGCGGAGTTCATTTCCCTCCAGGCCTCCATCGAGCGGGTGACCGGCCTCATGGACCAGGTGCCCCAGGTCAAGGACAGCCCGGAGGTGGTGGAACGCTACGGCGACGCCTTCCACCCCAAAACGGAGAACTGGGAGCCGCTGAAGGGCGACATCGAATTCCGGGATGTGACCTTCCGCTACCCCGACGGCGGCGAGAACGTGCTGGAGCACTTCTCCCTGACCATCCCCGCCGGCACCACCGTGGCCATTGTGGGCGAGACCGGCGCGGGGAAGAGCACCCTGGTGAACCTGGCCTGCCGGTTCTTCGAGCCCACGGAGGGTCAGATTCTCATCGACGGCCGGGACTACCGGGAGCGCAGCCAGCTGTGGCTCCACTCCAACATCGGCTATGTGCTGCAGAATCCCCACCTGTTCTCCGGCTCCGTCCGGGAAAATATCCGCTATGGCCGCCTGGACGCCACCGATGCGGAGGTGGAGGCGGCGGCCAGAGCCGTTTCCGCCGACACCGTGGTGGCCAAGCTGGAAAAGGGCTGGGACAGTGACGTGGGTGAGGGCGGCGACAAGCTCTCCACCGGCGAAAAGCAGCTGATCTCCTTTGCCCGGGCCGTTCTGGCCGATCCCAGGATCTTTGTCCTGGACGAGGCCACGTCCTCCATCGACACCCAGACCGAGCAGCTGATTCAGCAGGCCATCGACCATCTGCTCCAGGACCGTACCAGCTTCCTCATCGCCCACCGCCTGTCCACCATCCGCAAGGCCGACCTGATCCTGGTGGTCAAGGACGGCAAGATTGTGGAGCAGGGCCGGCATCTGGAGCTGCTGCAGAAGCATGGCTACTATCACGACCTGTACAGCAAACAGTTTGCCGAAGAAAACGCAGCGAGAATCCTGAAATAACCGGCGCACCCCACCCGCAGGCTGGGCTTCCGTACGGCCTGCAGGCGGGGTGCTTGTTCCGTTTCCTGTAAAATCGACACATTTCCCTGTATTTCCAACCTAGCCGGCAGCCATCCTATGGCTTATGATATACCTATCAAAGAAAGCATGATTCTGCCGGAAAGAAGGGGAAGGGAAGATGTCCTGTGAATCCTGTCCCTGCAAGAGAACCGACTGTCCCCGCCACGGCGACTGCGCGGCCTGCAGGGAGCACCACCACACCTCCAAACGCAAGCTCCTGACCCACTGTGAAAAACTGGAGCAGAAAGCGCAGCGCAAAGCCGAAAGGCTGGCGCGGAAATCAAATCAGCGGGGGGAAGCGTGATGATGAGACGAACTGCAGCCATCCCTGTGCCCACGGAAGGGAAAAGCCGGGCGGACGTCCTGTGCAATTGGTTTCTGGCTTTCCTGACCGGATGCCTGGTGGGCTGGATCTACGAGGAAATTTTTTACTGGATCACCGAGGGCATGCTTCGGAACCGCGGAATCCTCTATGGGCCGTGGCTGCCGATCTACGGCGTCGGCGCCCTGGGAATCTATGCCATGAAGCCCCTGAAGAGGCACCCGGTTCTGCTGTTTCTCCTGTGCGTGGCTGTCACGGGAATCGTGGAGTACATCATCGGCTATGTGGGAATACACTGGCTGGGGATCCGGCTGTGGGACTACCGGGGCCTGTTCTGGAATCTGGATGGGATCATCTGCCTGCGCAGTGTTGTGAGCTTCGGAATCCTGGGCCTGGCTTTTCATTATATTCTGGAGCCCATGGCGGAGAAAGGGCTTCGGAAAGCCAACCCGGCCGTGGTTCACACGGTCTGCCTGCTGATTCTGGCGGTCTTTCTGATCGACTGCGTTCTGAGCGCGCTGTTCCGCGTGCCCATTACATATTGACAAGCCGCTCCTTCAGAGGAACCTGCGCCAAACCCATACCGCCAGCAGAATCTGCGCCAGCAGGATGGCCGGAATTCCCCAGGTGAAGGTTTTGTGCTTTGTCTTGTGCCGGAATACATACATGCCCGCCAGCGCACCGGGACTGCCTCCCAGAGCTGCCGCGCCCAGCAGCGCGGCCTCCGGGATCCGCCAGCGGTGCCGGCGGGCTTTTTGCTTGTCGATCCGCATAAGCAGAAAAGCGGCTGCATTGATTAGAATCAGGTAATACCACAGGTATTGCATGGAATCATCCTTTCGGAGGTGGTATGATGAAAACAGTTTGTCTGGTCTGCCTGTTGGCGCTGCTCCTGTCCGGCTGTGCCACGCCCGTCTGGGAAACCGTGGAGGACGTCTCGCCGGCGGTGGAGGCCGCCGCATGGCAGGAGGATACCTACACCATCCAGCTGGGTCTGCCGGAGGGGGCGGCGCTGCTGGAAGAGGCCGGCGGCTGCCGGCTCTACGGGACCGGGGACGGCAGTCTGGAAATCCTGACCGAGACGTTCCTGGCCTCGGGTCTGGACAGCGCCGTCCGGCACCTGTCGGGCCTGTCGGCGGAGGATCTGACCATTCTCAGGACCCAGCGGTTCAGTCTGCCGGAATACCAGTTTGTCTGGTACGCCCAATCGGAGGAGGGCGGCTGGCTGTGCCGGGCCGACCTGGTTCAGGACGGCCTGGACTGCTATGCCGTGGTCTGCCGCAGCCGGGAGGCCGGCGGCAACGGCCTGGACGATGCAATCCGCCAGGTGTTTTCCTCCTTCGGCCTGTTCCGGGATGAGGGCGTATAAATTTTTTCCGACGTGAAAACAAAACAACCTTCTCCGGGGTCTAATGTACAAAAGAAAGGAGAGATGGCATGGATATGGAGGAATTCGCCCGGCGGGTGGAGCGGCTGCGGCCCAGGCTCTACCGCACGGCGCTGTGCTATCTTGGCAGCGAGGCCCAGGCCCTGGACGCCCTGGACGAGGCGGTCTACCGGGGCCTGCGGAGCCTGAAGCAGCTGCGGCAGCCGGAGTTTTTTGACACCTGGCTGACCCGGATCCTGCTTCGGGAGTGCGCCCGGGAGCTGAAACGCCGCAGCCGGTTCCAGCCCCTGGAGACCCTGCCGGAGCCGTCGCCGGAGGAGCTGGACGCCCTGCCCCTGCGGGAGGCCGTGGCACGGCTGCCCAAGGAGCTGCGGGACGTGGTGATTCTGCGGTTTTTCTCCGGCTTCACCCAGGCGGAGACGGCCCGGACGCTGGATATTCCCCAGGGCACCGTGGCCACCCGGCAGCGCCGGGCCCTGCAGCTGCTGAAACTGGACTTGGAGGAGGCGTACCGATGAACCGAATGGAAGAATATGAGGCCATGCTGGCCCGGATGGAGGACGTCCCGGCCTCCGACCCCGTGGGGAAGGCCCGGGCCAGACTCCGCCGCAGACGGCGGGTGCTGCGGCCCCTGGCCGGAATCGCCGCCGTGTTTGCCGTCTTTGTGGGCATGATCAATCTGTCGCCCACGGCTCTGGCGGCCTGCCGGGAGATCCCGGTGCTGAAAGAGCTGGCTGAGGCCCTGACCTTCAACCCGTCCCTGCGCATTGCCATAGAGCACGACTATGTCCAGATGGTGGGACAGGAGCAGAGCAAGGACGGCGTCACCGCCCGGATAGAATATCTGATCGTGGACCAGAAGCAGGTGAACCTTTTCTACACCCTGGATTCGCAGACCTACACGGCCCTGGACGCCACGCCGGAGCTGAATTATGCCAACGGAGACCGCCTGCCGGCGTGTATTTCCAGCGGCGGCGTCTATGAAAACGGGGAACTGCGCCGGATCACCATCGACTTTGTGGACGAGGATGTGCCGGACTATCTGGAACTGACCCTGCGTCTCCGGGACAACGGCAGCCTGTTTCGGGAGGAGCAGGCTGCACCCCAGGAGACCGAGGCGCCGCAGGAGGAGCGGGCGTATTTCACGTCCTTTACCTTTGATCTGAACTTTGATCCGAAATATACGGCCCAGGGCAGAACCGTGGAGCTGAACCGCTCTGTGGAACTGGACGGGCAGAAAATTACCATCAGTGACATGGAAATCTACCCCACCCATATCCGCATCAACGTGGAGGAAGCCCCGGAGAACACGGCCCGGCTCAAGAGCCTGCGGTTCTATCTGGAGCTGGAGGACGGCTCCCGGGTGGAGACCATCTCCAACGGAATCACGGCCACCGGCAGTGAAAGGAACCCGGCTGTGACCTCCTACCGGGCGGAGAGCAGCTATTTCTATGACGCGGACTGTATCCGGCTGTGCATCACCAGCGCGGACTTCCTGGACAAAGGCCGGGAGGAACTTTATGTCAACCTCAGAACCATGGAACACGACCCGCTGCCCCAGGGCGTCAGGCTCTGCAGCGCCGAGGAGACGGATTCCGGCTGGAAGCTGACCTTCCTGACGGAAAACTCGGAACTCACCCATGTCCAGGTGCTTTCCAGCACCTACCACGATCTGGAGGGCGGGGAGTACTACTGTGGAAGCTGGGGATCCAGCTTTGTGCACTACGATGCAGCCACAGGTCAGGAGATGCCGGAATGGGGCGATGAGACGTATTATCTGGATGGCTTTTCAGAGGACGAAGCCGTGTTCCAGGTCAATTACAGCCGATTCTGGATTCCGGACGAGCCTGTGGTGGTGGAACTGCAGCCTGCCCGGGACGGCTGACGCCGCCTCTGCGATGGAAATCGCAGGCACTCCATTACCACTGTCATTGCCACGACCGGTCCACAGACCGGCCGTGGCAATCTGTTTTGTGCCGGTCCGGAGCCAACCGCCCCGCCTGCACAGCAGCCCATGTAGGGCGCGACGACCCGGCGCGCCGCTGGACTCTTGTGGGCAGTGCCGGGTGTTATTGCGCCCGCAATCAAATCCCGAGTGATGCAGCTTCCATGGCACGTCAATCATCCGCGCGGATATGGGAGGCCCCACCGGCGGCCTGTTCCATGCTGGGCCACAGGCGGCGGTATTCCTGGGGCGTCAATCCCTCCTGCCGCTTGAACAGGCGGGTAAAGTAACCCAGATTCTCGAAGCCCACGGCGTAGGCGATTTCGCCGATAGACTTCTGCGTCATGCGCAGCAGCTCTTTGGCGTGGACAATGCGCAGCAGCATCAGATACTCCGTGGGGGACTGGCCGTAGCGCTGCTTGAACTGCCGCTGCAGGTAGCAGGGACTCAGGCCGAATTGGGTTCCCAGCTGGGCCAGGGTGAGCTTGCTCTGGTAGTGCTCCGCCAGAAATTGCCGGATACGCTCCATCAGCGCCGGCGTCTGGGCCTGCCGGAGGGGCCTCATGACACACAGCAGCAGTTGGGTCAGCAGCTGCGTCAGCAGGGAGGCCGACTGCAGGTCTTTTTCCGCCTGCCCCAGGCTGCCGCTGTGCAGCGCCAGTATCTGCCGCAGGAGGTCATAGGCCGGCGCGCCCAGGGACAGCGTCCCCACCGGCTCCCCGCCGGTCTGCTGGAGAAAGCTCTCGTGGTAGAACCGGGCGCCGGCCCCCTGAAAATGCACCCAGAGCACCCGCCAGCTGCCGGTCTCCGGATCGGTTTGGTAGCGCTGCCGGTTCTGGCAGTCGATCCAATAGAAATGTCCCGCGGAAATGCGGTATTGCCGCCCGCTGTAGTCCAAAAGGCCGCAGCCGGAGAGGGTCAGCTTGATCAGAAACGAATCGAACCCCTCCCGGACGGTGTAGTAATCGGGGCCGGCCTGAAAATCGCCGGCTTCCTGCACATATAAAAGGTGGCTTCTGGCCGCCGGGCCGGCGGTGTGAAACACCCACTGGCTCTCCGGCGCGATGTCCAGGTGGTATTGCAGCTCCTGCGCCATGGGGATCTCCCCTTAAAATAACAAGATTCTGTAAAACATCCGCAAGAAAAATCAATGCGGTATTTCAGCCTTAATGGTATTATACAAATCAGAAAGGAAAAAGTACAGCATTTTCCGATTATTTCACCAAAGAATTTGGAATTTTGGCGCAATCCCAGGCGGCTGCGCCAAACATGGCAAATGGCAAGATTTTGTCATTTGGCATGCTGTTTCAGGAAAGGAGCTTCACAATGGTAAAGGGATTTAAAATGCGGCTGTTCCCGGGGCAGGAAGCGGAGTATGAAAAGAGACACAACGCCCTGTGGCCGGAAATGAAGGACATGATTCATGCGTACGGCGGCACCAACTACTCGATCTTCCTGGACCGGGAGACGCTGACGCTGTTCGGCTATATTGAGATTGAGGATGAGGCCCGCTGGGCCAAGGGCGCGGATACGGCCATCAACCGGAAATGGTGGGACTTCATGGCGGACATCATGGAAACCAACCCGGATAACAGCCCCGTATCCAAAGATTTGCAGCTGGTATTCCATTTGGACTGATATAACTTGGAGGGAACAACCATGACGAGATTTGAAAGCGCGAAAGAACTCTATGCACGCTTCGGCGTGGACGCCGAGCGGGCCATGGCATTGGCGGCGGACAAGGCGATCTCCATCCACTGCTGGCAGGGTGACGACGTGGTCGGCTTTGACAGCCCCACCGGCGGCGCCGGCAACGGTATCCAGACCACCGGCAATTATCCCGGCCGCGCCCGGAATTTTGAGGAGCTGAAGGCGGACTTCCTCAAGGCCGCGTCCCTGATTCCCGGCAAAAAGCGCATCAACCTTCACGCCTGCTACGCCGTGTTCCAGGACGGCGAATGGGTGGACCGGGACAAGCTGGAATACAAATACTTTGAGCCCTGGGTGGACTTTGCCAAGGAAAACGGCCTGGGCATCGACTTCAACCCCACCGTGTTCAGCCACCCCATGATGAAGGACGGCCTGAGCCTGTCCTCTCCCGATGAGAGCGTCCGCAGATTCTGGATTGACCACTGCATCGCCTGCCGCCGCATTGCCCAGCGCATCGGTGAGGAGCTGAACGACAAGGTTCTCAACAACGTCTGGATTCCCGACGGCTACAAGGACGTTCCCGCCGACCGGCTGGGGCCCCGCCTGCGGCTGAAGGACAGCCTGGATCAGATCTTCGCGGAAAAGTGCCCCAACGTCATCGACTGTGTGGAGAGCAAGGTCTTCGCCATCGGTGTGGAGAGCTACACCGTGGGCAGCAACGAGTTCTACATGAGCTACGCCGCCACCCATCCCGGCGTCTACAACCTGCTGGACAACGGCCACTATCATCCCACGGAGGTGGTCAGCGACAAGATTCCCGCTCTGCTGGCCTTCTTTGACAAAATCCCCCTCCATGTGACCCGCGGCGTCCGCTGGGACTCCGACCATGTGGTGATCTTCGAGGACGAGCTGAAGGAGATCATGAAGGAAATCGTCCGCAACGACGCTCTGGACAAGGTGCTCATCGGACTGGACTTCTTCGATGCCTCCATCAACCGGGTGGCGGCCTGGGTCATCGGTACCCGCAATGCCCAGAAGGCCCTGCTGTGGGCCCTGCTGCAGCCCAACGAGCAGCTGAAGGCCCTGCAGGACGAGGGCGACTTCACCCGCCGGCTGATGCTGATGGAGGAGGCCAAGACCCTGCCCTTCGGCGATATCTGGACAGAATACTGCCGCCGCCAGGGCGTACCCGCCGACGAGAGCTGGTACGAGACCGTAATGGAATACGAAAAGGACGTGCTGCTGAAGCGCTGACAACCGTCCCCCGTGCCCCCAGCGGGTACGGGGGTACCATGGATAATAGGGAGTGGATACCATGTTTTTTGAAGAAAACCGTGATCGTCTGGCTGCGTTTGCCAGAGTGTCTCAGACCGCCGGCAGCCGGGCGGATTATGTCCAGGGCGGCGGCGGCAATACGTCCGTGAAGCTGAAGGACGGCCTGATGGCCATCAAGGCCTCCGGCTTCTGTCTCAGCGATATCCGGCCGGACAAGGCCTACGCGGTGCTGGACTATGAGGCCCTGCGGCGGTTCTACGGCGAAAACCAGCCGGAAGCCATGGCCGACGTGGAAAAGGAGGGCGCCGCCTTCACCAAGGCCCAGATCAAACAGATTGAAGGCCTGGAACCCCTGCGGCCCTCTGTGGAGGCCGGATTCCATTCTATTCTGAACACCTTTGTGGTGCATACCCACAGCGTCTACGCCAATCTGGCGGCCTGCGCCGTCAACTGCCGGGAGATCTGCCAGGCGACCTTCGCCGGTGCGGACTATTCCTGGGGCATGGTCCCCTATGTGGATCCCGGCGCCAACCTGACCTTCGCCATCCGGGACGAGCTGCGGCGGGTGGAGGCCGAAACCGGCAGGAAGCCGTCCATCCTCATCATGCAGAACCACGGCATCATTGCCCATGACGACGATCCCGACCGGTGCCTGGCCATCCACGCCGACGCCAATGGGCGGCTGGCCAAGCAGTTTGGCATCACCGCCGACAGCTTCCCCGCCGTGGCGCTGCGGGAAGTGGAGGAGGGCCTGCTGGAGGCCGACGTGCCCTACCTGTCCGAGGCCCTGGCCAGCGGCGCCTATACGGAGCAGTTCCTGCTGGAGCAGCCCCTGTATCCCGACCAGATGGTGTTCCTGATCGGCACCTTCTCCATGGACAAGCCCCAGGTGGAAGAGGGCCAGTGTGTGGCCTATTCCGACACCGGACGGGTCCTGATGCGCATGGACCGGAAAAAAGCCCAGGTCCTGGCCGAGACCCTCACCGCTGTGGTCTTCGTCATTTCCCACATCCGGGCCGCCGGCTGCCCCCTGTCCACCATGGGCGAAGCGGCAAAACACTTCATTGCCAACTGGGAGAGCGAAAAATACCGCAAATCCCTGGCCGGGAAGAAAGGATAAGCCATGAAAAACCTGTTAGCCTTTGACCTGGGCGCCAGCAATGGCCGGGCCATTCTGGGCCAGCTGGAAAACGACCGCCTGACCATGCGGGAGCTGCACCGCTTTGAGAATAACTACATTGTCCGGGACGGCGTGTTCCAGTGGGACCTGCCCTATCTGCTGGACAACCTGAAGCAGGGCCTGGCGGCCTTCCGGGACGCCAATGTGGGCCAGCTGGACTGCTTCGGCATCGACACCTGGGGCGTGGATTACGGCCTGCTGGACGAAAACGGCCAGCTGGTGGCCAATCCCCGGGCCTACCGCTACGCCGTGGACGCGGATATGGAGGCCGCCTGGGAGACGGTGGATTTCCCCACCCAGTTCCGCCGCACCGGCATCGCGGCCCTGAATTTCAACACGGTCTACCAGCTCTACCGCCGCAAGCGGGAGGGAGACCCGGAACTGCAGAAGGCTGCGACCCTGCTGCTACTGCCGGATCTGCTGGGCTATCTGCTGACCGGCGAGAAGAAATCCGAATATACCAACGTCACCACCACCATGCTGTACAATCCCACCACCCGGGACTGGGACTGGGAGACCATCCGGGCCCTGGGCCTGCCGGAAAAGATCTTTACGGAGATCGACCGGGCCGGCCAGCTCCGCGGCTGCCTGCGGGCGGACCTGGCGGAGGAAATCGGGATCAACCGGGCAGCCTTCGCCGCCGTGGGCACCCACGACACGGCCTCCGCCGTGGCAGCAATCCCGGGCAGCGGCAATTTTGCCTTCTGCTCCAGCGGCACCTGGTCCCTGTTTGGCGTGGAAACGGACAAACCCATCTTGACAGATGCGGTCAGAAATGCTAATTTTTCTAATGAAGGCACCATCCAGGGCGGATTCCGTCCCTTGAAGAACATCATGGGCCTGTGGCTGATTCAGGAGTGCCGCCGGGACTGGGAGCGCCAGGGCCGGAAGTACAGCTGGAACGAAATCGTCATCGAGGCCCAGGGCGCCGAACCCTTCCGCTCCGTCATCGACCCGGACTACGGCGAATTTTTCGCCGGCGGCGATATGGTCCGGAAAATCCAGGACTACTGCCGCCGGACGGCGCAGCCGGTTCCCGAAACGGTTGGGCAGGTGGCCCGCTGCATCTATGAATCCCTGGCCCTCAAGTACCGCTGGGCCATGGAACGGCTGGAGGAGATCAAGGGCCAGCCCCTGTCGCAGCTGAATATTGTCGGCGGCGGCATCCAGAACAAGCTTCTGAACCAGATGGCGGCGGATTCCATCGACCGCCCCGTGGTCACCGGCCCTGTGGAGGGCGCGGCCATGGGCAACCTGCTGGCCCAGGCCATGGCGCTGGGAGAGGTCCGGGACGTGGCCCATCTGCGGCAGATTGTCCGCAATTCGGAGAATGTGGAGACCTACGCGCCCAATCACACCGCCCAGTGGGAGGATGCCTATCAAAAACTGCTTGCGCTGCTGTAAGCAAAAGGGGAGAACGTCATGAATATTCAATACATCCACCCCGCCGACCAGTTGGTCATGTTCATGCAGAGAATCTATGACAAGGGCCTGACCACCACCTCCGGCGGCAATCTGTCCATCATGGATTCCGACGGCAACATCTGGATTACCCCTGCCAGTGTGGACAAGGGGACCCTGACCCGGCGGGATATCATCTGTGTCCATCCCGACGGCACCTGTGAAGGTCCCCACAAGCCCTCCTCCGAGCTGCCGTTCCATCAATCCGTTTACAAAATGCGGCCGGATCTGAAGGCCGTGCTCCATGCCCATCCGCCGGCGCTGGTGGCTTTCTCCATCATCCGGAAGATCCCCAACCTGGATCTGATTCCCTCCGTGCGCAAGGTCTGCCCCGAGGTCCGCATTGCCAAGTACGATGTGCCCGGCAGCGACGCCCTGGGCGAGAAGATCGGCGCGGTCTTTGCCGACGGCTGCGACATCGCCATTCTGGAAAATCACGGCGTGTGCATCGGCGCGCCGGACATGTTCACGGCGTTCCAGCGCTTTGAGACGCTGAATTACACTGCGGAGCTGGAAATCCTGGCCGGCCGCATCGGCACGGTGAAGTCCCTGGGCAAGGACGCCCAGCGGCTGACCGAAACCAACTACCACACGAAATTGGATGATTTTATCCCCCGGGTATGCACCTCTGAGGAGCTGTCCGCCCGTCGTGACATGATCACCCTGATCCGCCGCTCCTACCGCATGGGCCTGTTTACGGCCACCCACGGCACCTACTCCGTGCGCCTGGCGGACGACAGCTTCCTGATCACGCCCTTCGGTCAGGACCGGGCTTATCTGGAGGAGGATGACCTGGTGCGGGTCAAGGCCGGCATGAAGGAGCTGGGCAAGACGCCGTCCCGCGCCGTCCATCTCCATGACCAGATCTACCGGAACAATCCGGAGATCCGCGCCGTCCTGCAGGCGCATCCGGTCAACGCCATGGCCTTTGCCGTCACCGACGCGGAATTCGACGCCCGGACCATTCCTGAGAGCTATATCCTTCTGCGGGATATCAAGAAGATGCCCTATCAGGAGCTGTACGCCGACCCGGCCAAGGCGTCCAAGGCCTTCGGTCCGGCCACGCCGGCCATGATGGTGGAGGGCGACTGCGTCATTGTCACGGGCGACTCCCTGCTGAAGGCCTTTGACCGCCTGGAGGTTCTGGAGGTCACAGCCCATTCCATCATCGACAGCGCCGCCCTGGGCCAGATTGTCCACATCACCGACGGGGAAGTGGAGGATCTGAAGAAGGCCTTCCATCTGGAGGACTGAGTGCCCTGGGGGAAACACGCCATCCATGAAGTGAACCGACAAAAGGCTCTCCCTGCGAGGGGGAGCCTCAGCGTGTCGAAAAAATCTTTTCGACACGCTTTCGTTTCAAGCAGGCTTGAAACGAAGAAGAATTTGCATCGGGCTGCGCGCACGCCAAAGGCGCACACTTGCCCGATCATAGGTCAAAATTCCAGGCGCATGTCCCGGAATTTTGAAGATTTTAACTTTATTTTCCCGCCTGCGGGCGGGAAAACTCTGCGAGGCTGCCGGATTGGAATCTGGTTTTGTTTTTTCAGCAGAGGGTTTTTCAACAGTCTGAGGCTCTCCCTGCGAGGGGGAGCCTTTCCGTATTGTCCGTCTGCCGTAAACACCGGGTAAAATGTTGGAAAAGATTCCCCGGAGGGGATTGCTTTCTAAGGCCGTTTCGGATACAATAGAAACTAACAAATGGCATGATGGGAGGCGTGCCTGTTTCCCAAAAATTGTGAAAAATGCAGAAAAACGCACCAAAAGAACAAGGACGCAAAGAACGCCATGGCGTTCTGGTCTTTCCCTGGAAGGAAAGACCAAGGTGATTTGTCCGCAAAAAAAGAAGGAGGAAAAAAATGAAGCAAACAAGCAAGCGGCTGCTCTCGCTGCTGCTGGTCCTGATGATGGTAGTGTCCGCACTGCCCCTGACGGTACTGGCTGCGGATGAGACATCTATCACTCTGGTGACGGATGCATCTAGTCTGAAAGCTGGTGACAAGATTATTTTTGCTGCCGAAAAGGATGGTAAAGTGTACGCTGCGGGCGTATTGTCGAACACCTATTTGAGTAGTGTTGAGACACCCCTTACAAGTCTGGAAAGCGGTGTTCAGACGTTTACTTTGGGCGGTACCGCAGAGGCTTGGACACTGACCTCCAGCGAAGGCCAGCTATATACGTCTGCAGCAAGGGCTGTAAACTATTCCGGCAAAGGAACGGGAACTTGGACTATTGCGATTGAGGATGGTAAGGCTACGATTGCAAGCACAGATTCTACCTGTGGCCGTATTCTGTATAACGTTAATTCTCCCAGATTCCTAAATTACACATCGGCTACGAGTGTATCCATGCTGCTGCCCAGCATTTATAAAGTGGACGGCAGCGGTACGGATCCCGATCCGGGGCCTACTCCCGATCCTGAGTCGCCCCTGGAAGCAGGAGACCGGGTTGTGATTTACAATCCTGCCAATCTCAAGGCACTGTCCACCACCTACAACGGCTTCTATAACAATGGTACCAATGTGACCGTGGCAGACGGTGTGGTTTCCGGCTACACAGATGCCGATATCTGGACCGTTGGCGTCAACGAGGATGGCACCTACACCTTCTCTACTGCGGATGGCAAGAAGCTGGCCATGGGCGACAGCTATTCCAGCACGCCCCTGGATGAGGTGAACTCCAACTGGAATGTGACTGCGGCCGAAACCGAGGGCTGTTATTACATTAAAAACACGGTTCGCGGTATGTATCTGGAGTGGTTTGACAGCAAGGGTAACTGGAGCGCTTATGGCTCTATCACCCCGGAAAACGAAGGCCTCTTTGCTCAGGCTTTCTATAAGATCACGGGAGAGATTCCAGGTCCGGAACCGGAGGTGCAATATGCAGAAAAAATGACAGCGCTGCCGAAGAATGGTGATACGGTTATTATCTACAATTCCGGTAACGCCATGGGTTCTGCGGCAAACGGCACAAAGCTGAGCGGCGTTGAGGCGGCCCTGGATGGGACCAAGCTGCCTATCAGCGAGGGAATGGCCCAGCTGCTGGTTTCCACGGATGGCGACAATTATATCTTCACTCTGAACGGCAAGTATCTGACCTCCGGCGAAACCGGAAACAGCCTGAGTTTTGCCGAGGAACTGACCGACTGCGGCAAGTGGACGGCAGCGGCGGCAACTGACGGCAGCTGGTATCTGAAGAATGTGGGAGCTAACTACAAAGGCAACTACAACCAGGCCCTGGAATACTACAATGGATTTACAACCTACGGATTGAATGATACGGATGCTGCCTATCAGATGCAGTTCTTCCTGGTCTCGGAAGCCGGTGTCCTGGCGGATGGCGATAAAGTAGTCATTTATAACCCTGCCAATCTGAAAGCCCTGTCCAGCACTTATGATGGGTACTACAACAGTGGCACGGATGTGACACTTGAGGGTGACACGCTGAGCGGCTTCACTGGTGCCGATGTGTGGACGGTCGGCGTGGATACAGACGGCAATTATACTTTCTCTACAGCTGATGGCAAAAAGCTGTCTATGGGTGATAGCTACACCAGCATGCCCTTGGATGATAAGAATACCGGCTGGATTATTTCCGAAGCAAAGACGACAGATCTCTACTACATTCAGAATGCAGTTCGTAAGAATTACGTAGAGTGGTATGCTGATAAGGGCACTTGGAGCGGCGCTGGGTTCCTTGGAGAGGATGCGCTCTTTGCCCAGGCTTTCTACAAAATTACCGGTGATATCCCCGAGCCTGGCCCCGACACTGGTCTGCCCGCAGAAGGCGCTAAGGTTGTGATCTACAACGTTGCTGCCCAGGGCGTGCTGGCTGCCCAGGATGACAATGCGGAGAGCCCCTCCATTAACGGTGTGGGCGCGACCATTGCAGACGGTAAGGCCACCGTGGAAAATGGCGGCGTGGTATTCACCGTCGAGAAGAACGGCGATTATTTCCGCTTTGTGAACGAGACATACGGCTACCTGTGCTCCAACGGCACCGGCAACAACGCGTTCTATTCCACAACTGCCTCCGAGGACGCCGACTGGACTCTGGCGGTGCAAGGCAATGGCTATATCATGGAGAGCCGCACCGCCAAGTACAACGGCAAATACAGCCAGTATCTGGAGTACTATGCTGATTCCTACAAGACCTACAGCATGTACGGTGTGACGGATTATTCCATCTATACCTTCCAGTTCTATCCTGTGGCGAATAATGATAATCTGACCGGCGGCATTGTTAACGTCCCCACTGTGGTGTTTGGCACCTTGGCTGACGCCTATCTGGATCAGGCCTATACCTTCACCTTCACGGTGGATGCCGTGTTCGGCGTGCAGGAACTGTCCGTGAAGGTGGGAGAATCGCCCGTTACGGTCACGAAGAATGAGGGCGTTTACACAGTCACGATTCCCGCCGAGCAAGTGACCGGTGACGAACTGTCGATCACGGTCTCCGGTAAGGACGGCAAGGATGTTGAATTTACCGGCACAGAGACGGTTGCCGTCAAGGACGAGCCTGTGATCTCCAACCTGACGCCCGCTGCCGGCAGCGAAACCGGGGACAACAAGCGTCCCGTCATCTCCGCCGACATCAGCAACGCCGGTGAGAACCCCACCGTTGTCATGAAGGTCAACGATGTGGCCGTTGACGCTGTTTACGAAAATGGCAAGGTTACCTACACGCCCGCCGAAGATCTGGCGGACGGCCGTACCACGGTCACCGTCACCGTGAAGCGTGCCGACGGCAAGGAAGCCACTGCCGCCTGGAGCTTCACCGTGGGCGAGGCCCAGTTCCAGCTGTACTTCGGCCAGCTGCACTCCCACACCACCTACTCCGACGGCTCCGGCAGCCTGGATTCCGCTCTGGAGTACATCCAGAATCTGCCCGACAATGCCAATGTGGACTTTGCGGCCTTCACCGACCACTCCAACTATTTCGACAAGTCCGGCGCTGCCAATCCCGAGAGCGCTCTGTACGACATGAGCCTGGCCTCGGAATACAGCCAGGACCTCTGGGCCGAGTATAAGAGAAAGGTCGCGGACTTCAATGCCAGCCAGAACAGCGTTATTGCCCTGGGCGGCTTTGAAATGACCTGGTCCGGCGGCCCCGGCCACATCAATACCTTCAATACCCCCGGTATTGTCTCCCGGAACAACACCACTCTCAACAACAAGACGGACGATGCCGGCATGAAGGCGTATTATGCCCTGCTGAGTCAAGCTGAGGGCGCAGATTCCCTGAGCCAGTTCAACCATCCCGGCTCCACCTTCGGCACCTTCTCCGACTTTGCCTACTGGGATCCGGTCATTGACTCCCGCATCTTCATGGTGGAGGTCGGCAACGGCGAAGGCCAGATCGGCGCCGGCGGTTACTATCCCAGCTATGAGTATTACACCATGGCCCTGGATAAGGGCTGGCATGTGGCCCCCACCAACAACCAGGATAACCACAAGGGCAAGTGGGGCAACGCCAACGACGCCCGCGACGTCATCCTGACCGATGATTTCTCTGAGCAGGGCCTCTATGAAGCCATCCGGAACTACCGTTTGTATGCCACCGAGGACAAGAATCTGGAGATCGGCTACACCGTCAATGACCAGATGATGGGCTACAGCTTTGCGGATATTCCCGAGAAGCTGAACATCAACGTCACAGTCAACGACCCCGACGCCAGTGATTCCATCTCCAAGGTGGAAGTCATTGTCAACTCCGGCAAGGTGGCCCACACCTGGAACGATCCTGCGGAATTGGCAAGAGGCAGCCTGTCCGTGGAGTTGGAGCCCACTTACAGCTACTACTACATCCGTGTCACCGAGGGCGACGGCGATCTGGCTGTGACTGCGCCCGTGTGGGTGGGCGAGTCCCTGAAGCTGGGCATCTCCAGCCT